>JALWQD010000030.1:5565-9202 GCA_026994735.1 Gammaproteobacteria bacterium
CGCAACACCAAAAACGAAGCCCAAAATGATGAATATCAGTATCGGAAGATAGTTCTCTAGCATAGGAATAGAGCACTTTATGAATTATTTTTTGCGGCATCTATGTCCGCTTCCCTGCCCCGCATTTTCGCCGGGGAGGCCCCTCAACCTCGTCCTTCGAGTCTATGGCAGCGGCCGCTGACTGTCAAGGTAACGACACCCCCGGGAAAGGCTTGTCAAGACAGGAAAACAGTAACCACAGACAACAAAAAAGGCCACACATTTGTGCCGCCTTTTTTGTTTGATCCTTAGACTAACAGACCATAATTGGTGCCGATGGCCGGACTCGAACCGGCACGACTTTCGTCACCGCCCCCTCAAGACGGCGTGTCTACCAATTCCACCACATCGGCTAATTCAGTTTCCTGTACTGTCTTCGGGCATCACCGGCAAAGAAGGCATATCAACAGCCCCGCCCTCACCCGCACCACTCGGCAATACACCATCCCCTGCCGGCATCGTCATCCCCGGCACCATCTCGGTAACACTACGACGCTCGGCAACCTGACCATAAAGATAGGCCAAGGCCAACGAAGAAACAAAAAATAATGCGGCTAAAACAGCCGTTGTGCGCGTCAAAAACGATGCCGCGCCCTGAGCACCAAAGACTGTCTGCGAAGCGCCACTGCCAAAAGCAGCGCCAATATCAGCCCCCTTACCCCTTTGAATAAGGATCAAGACAATCAGCACCAGTGAGAGCACCGTATGTACGGCCAGTAAAATCGACAACATCGTTAATTTATTCCACTATCCGTTGAATATCAGAAAAGCCTTCAGCAACCTTACTTTTCGACTGCCGAAAGACAAATCGCGGCAAAATCGTTTGCCTGCAACGAAGCGCCACCAATCAAGCCGCCATCAATATCCGTCATGGCAAACAATTCACCGGCATTATCGGCCTTAACGCTACCGCCATAAAGGATCCGCACACCCTCACCAAGCCCGGCCTGAGAAGCCTGCAAACGTTGGCGTATAAAGGCATGAACATCCTGCGCCTGCTGTGGACTCGCTGTCAATCCAGTACCAATAGCCCACACCGGTTCATAGGCAATCACTGCATTATCCGCTAACGCCCGAACACCGCCTGGCAATGCCAATACGGCATCAAGCTGGCGCGCAATCACTGCCTCCGTTGCCCCGGACTGACGCTCTTCAAGCAACTCGCCAAGACAAAGAATCGGCACTAAACCCGCCTCATGGGCAAGAACAAATTTGGCCGCGACCAACGCATCGTCTTCACCATAGAGGGCACGTCGCTCGGAGTGACCAACGATGACATAACGACAGCCCAGGTCCAGCAACATAGCGGCTGATATTTCACCCGTAAAAGCCCCCGGCCCAGCCTGATCACAAAGATTCTGGCCACCCACAGCGATCGCAGATCCCGAAACCGCATTGACTACCTGAGCAATATAGACGGCACTGGGGCAGACAGCGATATCGACCGCGGCCAAGGAAGCAACAGCCGGCTTGAGTTCAGCAATCAGCGCATCCGCTGAAGCCTTGCTTCCATTCATCTTCCAGTTACCGGCAACAAAGGGGCGTCGCATCGTCATCACCACCAAAGGTCAGAATAATTTGTTTTCTCGCCAGCAGGACAACACAAGCTGCGCGAATGAAGCGCGGAATCTTAACGTCAAGCCAACAGAATTGCAATTATTTTCCGCCCCCCCCCTGACGGTAGAGCAGCAGCGTCTCGGCATTCACACGTCGGGCAGAAAACTCATGACATACTAGCACCCTCGCCTGCGCCCCCATTTGTTGCCTACGGAGAGGATCTGCAAGCAACTCAGTCAATGCCTCCGCCAATTCTGTTGGCGCGCGTGCTGGCACCAGCAAACCGGTCTCGCCCTGGCGGACGACTTCACGACAACCCGGCACATCGGTTGCTACCATAGCGCAGGCACAGGCAGCAGCCTCTAGCAGCACCTTTGGCAAGCCCTCCCTGTAGGAGGGCAAACAGACAATATCTGCCTGCCGGTAGACAGCAACCATATCTTCACGCCGCCCCCAATACTCGACGATACCCTCTTGCTGCCAGGCAGTCAGTTGCTGTTGCGAGATGGCCGCGGGATTACCATCATCTGTGCCGCCAACCAGAGCCATCCTCACCGCGATGCCTTTTTCCTGCAGCAAACGAGCAGCCGCCACAAACTCGGCGACCCCTTTATCCCAGAGCATCCTGGCCGGCAGGACAACCAATGCTACCTGGCCGACACCAGACCTTGCTGAAGGTGAGAAATGCTCGATATCGACACCGGCACCACGAATCAAGTGCAGACGCATATCTTCCGCCAGTGTTTGCAATAATTGCTGGTCTTGCGGGTTTTGAACGATGACGTGGCGGCCCTTGCCTACAAGCAGACGCCGCAATAGCTGCTGCAATACAGGCCGCAAACAACGCGCCTGCCGGTCCCTTGATGTAAAGACATAACCCAGGCCTGCAACCGCATTAACAACCTGTGGCACCGCAATCAACCATGTCGCCAGGGAACCAAAAACAACAGGCTTAAGCGCTACATGATGAACAATATCCGGCCGCTCACGATAGTAGATGCGCATGATTTCCAGTAACGAACAGAGCTCATGCCACCACCCCTGACGGCGTCTTCGCATGCGAATAGCAATCAATCGCGCGCCTGTCCGCCGAATCTCGTCCGCATGTGCTTGCACGCGCGTTGCCACGACAACATCATAACCCGCCTCACGAGCCGCCACCGCTAGCGGCAGGCGATGCGAACAAAAGTACCAGTCTTCCGTAACCAGATAGAGTATCTTTTTTTTCTTGGCTCTTTTATTCACAGTATCGGACAGCCTCGCTCAGGACGTTTCCTGCGTTTCCAGCCAGGCCTGAAACATCAATACTCCCCAAAGGCGGTAAGCCCAATTGCGACGACCACTGAGATGTTCTTGCCAACATTGCCTGACAACGGCAACATAAAAAAAGCCTTCCCGAGACAAACGCTGTTCATTCAAAAGAGTTTCTGCCCATTCGCGCAAAGGCCCACGTAACCAGTCACCAATGGGCACACCAAAACCCATTTTTGGTCGCTCGATCAACGCTTGCGGAACATATTGATAAAGCACCTGGCGCAACAACCACTTACCTTCACCATGTCGTATCTTTTGTGTCATCGGCAGACGCCAGGCAAAGGCCAGCAACTCTGGGTCGAGCATCGGCACACGAGTCTCCAGGCTCGCCGACATGGCCGCACGATCAACCTTGCAAAGAATATCATCGGGCAAATATGTCATGGTATCCCGGTACATCATCCGGCAAACAAAATCATCAAGAGCCGGTTCTGGCTGCCCAGCCGTTGACAAGGTCAGCGACTCGTCAGCGTCAATAACGACATCCTCCGGCCGCTGCCACTGGGAAACCAGGCGTTGATACATTTCATCGGGATGATGCACATCAATGACGCCTGCCAGCTTGTGCAACTGATCACCCGGCCGCGCCGGCATCCGCCCACCGGCGGGTAAACGCGCTAACAGTGACGCCAGCTGATCCCAGGTTTGTGGCGCTGGCAAGGTCATGCCTTTTGCCAATAGATACCGTAACCAGCGAGGCAGGCAAGCCAATAAATACCCGAGTGAA
>JALWQD010000031.1 GCA_026994735.1 Gammaproteobacteria bacterium
ACATTACCTTGATGCCATCAGCTCCGGGTGGGACAACCTCTTCGGGCACGCCAATCCGCGCATCAATGCTGCCTTGCAGCAACAGCTGCAAGACCTTGAGCATGTGCTGCTCGCCGGCTTCAGCCACGAAACGGCCATTGAGCTCGCAGAGCGTCTGATAGCCCTGGCACCCGCTGGCCTCAGTCGTTGTTTTTTTGCCGATAATGGCTCTTCCGCCGTTGAAGTCGCCCTGAAGATGAGCTTCCACTACTGGCAGAATCTCGGCAAGACCAAGCGACACAAATTTATTAGCCTGGAAAACAGCTATCATGGCGAGACATTGGGCGCCCTTGCCGTCGGCAACGTCCCTCTCTACCGGCAGACCTACGGCCCCTTGCTCCTCGAATGCCTCAGCGTCAGCTGCCCCGACAGTTTTCTCAGAAACGCCGATAAAAGTATTGATGATGATGTCCAGGAACACCTGAAAATTCTTGAACAACTGCTGCAACAGCAAGCCAACCGGGTCTGCGCCATGATCATTGAGCCACTGGTTCAGTGCGCCGGTCAGATGCGCATTTATCCTGCCGCCTACCTGCAAGGTGTGCGCGCACTTTGTGATGACTACAACATCCATCTCATTGCCGATGAAATTGCTGTCGGCTTCGGCCGCAGCGGGACAATGTTTGCTTGCGAACAAGCGGCCATCAGCCCGGACATGATGTGTCTCTCGAAAGGCTTGACCGGTGGCTATCTGCCCCTCGCGGTCACCCTCACCAAAGAGAAAATCTATGACGCATTCTATGACAATTACGCAAGCCTGAAAGCCTTTCTTCATTCACACAGCTATACGGGCAACCCCCTCGGTTGCCGTGCTGCCCTGGCAACTCTGGATATCTTTGCCAGTGATAATGTCCTCACCAATAACCGCCGGCTTGCCGCCCATATGGCACGCAGCACAGCTCACCTCCACGATCACCCGCATATTGGCGAGGTACGCCAGCAAGGAATGATCCTGGCGATGGAAATGGTTGCCGACAAGGCTACACGCCAACACTTCCCCTGGCAGGAACGTCGCGGTCTGCGTGTTTACCAGCAGGCACTGAAACGGGGTGTGCTGCTACGTCCGCTCGGTGATGTCATCTATTTCATGCCCCCCTATGTCATCACTGAAGATGAAATTGATCGCTTGGCCAACGTTGCCAGCGAAGGTATTGAGATCGCCTGCCGATCGTAGAAACAATGAGCCACGACGACACCCGCATTTACCATCACGAAGCGATTGCCGGCCGCACGGAGATCACCCTCTCGCAGACGGCCAGCCGCCATCTGCTGCGTGTTTTACGCCTGCATCCCGGCGATACGGTCACGGTCTTCGATGGTTATGGCGGCGAATACCCGGCACAATTGCTCAGCAGCGAACGCTCACGCCCGGCAACACTGGCACTCGCAGAAAAACAATCGATCGAGCGCGAATCGACGCTCAATCTTACGCTCGCCCAGGTCATGGCACGGGGTGAAAAAATGGATCTGATCATCCAGAAAGCCGTCGAACTCGGCGTGAAGCGGATCATTCCCCTTGCCAGCCAGCGCTGCAATGTACACCTTGACCCGCGCCGGGCTGAAAAACGTCAGCGACACTGGCAAGGCATCATTGTTTCAGCCTGTGAACAGTGCGGACGCAATGTCCTGCCCGAGCTGGAACCAATCCGTAGTTTTGATCACTGGCTGCAGCAAGACAAGGGAACAGCATCCGTACTGACCCTGTCACCCAGTGCGCATTGCACGCTGGGCGAGTGGGTAGCCAGCAAGCAACACAGACACGACATACATTTACTCATCGGCCCCGAAGGAGGGCTAAGCAACGAAGAAATCAGGAACAGTGAAGCCGCCTCGAATTGCCAGAGCATCCGCATCGGCAGGCGTATCTTGCGCACAGAGACTGCCGCTCTTGCAACCCTCGCGGCCCTGCAGGCATTACTAGGTGATTTTAGCTAAGCCATCCGTTATTCCAATAACAAAGCCATTAACGAACAATTGACAGACAAAAATAAAAGCGGCTACCGTCACCATCCTCACTGTCAACGGCCAACTCACCTTTATGCAGGGCAATAATCTTGCTACAGATCGCCAGCCCCAAACCGCCTGCTTGACCGCGACCGTGCTCTCCTTGGTAAAAACGATCAAAAATATCCTCGCGCTCAGCCAGCGGAATGCCAGGACCACTGTCTTCAATGCTGATCTCAACCTGGTCGTTCTTTTTCGCCAGACGGAGAATCACCTGCCCCGCTTCTGTCACGGCAA
>JALWQD010000032.1 GCA_026994735.1 Gammaproteobacteria bacterium
GTAGGGGCGGCGACACGTATTGCCCGGCTGGCCTTGTATCTCCATCAGCAGAGTGAGCAGAGCAAACGGCGGGGAAGAAGCCGGTGAGTCGGCATGGCAAACCGCGCCGGGGGCGTTGGCAGTCGTTATTTCTCTGGCATCGTTATCTTGGCCTGGCCAGTGCCTTGTTTGTCTTGCAATTGGCGATCACCGGTTTGATTCTTAATCATAGTGGCGCATTAAAGCTTGATGGTCGGCACATGCCGTCATCATGGTTGCTTGATTGGTATGATGTTCGCGTGCCGGCAGTGGTCAGTTTTGCTGCCCGGGATCACTGGCTCAGCCAGCTGGGTGATCGTCTCTACTTCGATGAGCATGAAGTATTGCACGCGCCCGCCTTGTTGCTGGGGGTCGTGAATATCGATACTGCCTGGGCTATTGGCTTGCAGCACACTTTATTGCTGGTGACGGATGAGGGTGAGCTGATCGAGAGGCTGGGCGAGAGTGAAGGTCTTCCCGCTGGCATGCGCCGGTTGGGACGCGATCGCAAGGGGCGGCTGATCATCGATGCTGCCGATGGTTATTATCAGACAGATAGCGAGTTTCTTGACTGGCAGGAGATGGCGGCCGTCGATGGTATTGACTGGGCGCGGCCGATGGCCATGCCGGTTGCTCGTTATGAGTCATTGCGGCAGCAGTATCGCGCCAGTAGTCTGAGTCTCGAACGTGTCATTCTTGATCTTCATAGCGGCCGTATTTTTGGTGCCTGGGGGATTTACGTAATGGATGCGGCCGCGATCTGCCTGCTGTTGCTGGCGCTCATCGGTGTCTGGGTCTGGGCATCCCGCCGGCATAAGCAAAGAAGCAAGGTCCGGAAAGGTGGTCGGGCGGCAGGATGATGTCGCTGTTGTCCACTTGCGGCAGGGTTCGTCGGCAAGGTAAGGTAGGTTCATCCCATTAAGCCTGTATAGTGGACGGATCATCCATGTTCTCTCTCCTGATAATTGCTCTTATCCTGGCGGCAACCTGGTTTTACAGTGGTTTTTTCCGTCATCACGAGGGTAAAGCGGGTGCGCTTGCCGTTTTTCTTGTGCTCGGTGGGCTGACGGTCTTCGTTTTTGACCGGGCTGCGTCCGAAATACCGGTCGTCGAGGAATATGTCGCCCCCTATAGCGAGGAGCTTGCCGCCCTCGCGTTGCCGGTGGTTCCGGATGAAGTGGACCAGGCCTGGTCATTGAAAGCGACAGAAGGGGATGCGGATACCGCATCATTCTATCGCCGCAAACAGGCTCAGGAAGGGTGGTCGGAGATCCAGGGTTTGCCCTTGCTAACTATCCGCCATGATGACCAGGAACAGGTGTTGACTATCCATAAAGCACCGAAAACCCTGCTTGGATATGCTTTGCAGACTCTGCCGGCGGAGAAATAACCGGACGTTCAGGGGCAGCTGTCAACCTTACGGCGCAGGTGCTTGTGCAAGCAAGAAGGTGGCCGGTTCGTCGCCAGACGGCTGTTAGCAAGGTTTTCCCTGTGGCTGTTTAATTGCCTTCGGGAACATAGCCTTCTGGTGTAGTCGAGCCACCGCCAAAAAAGAATTTTTCCATTTCTTCTTCGAGAAACTGGCGTGCACGTGGTTCGATGGGCGACAGGCGGTTTTCATTGATCAACATGGTTTGCTGCTGTAGCCAGAGCTGCCAGGCTTCCTTGCTGACATTGTCATAGATTTTCTGGCCGAGGTCGCCGGGATAGGTCAGATAATCGAGGCCTTCGGCCTCCTTGTCGAGCTTGATGCAATGTACCTTGCGGGTCATTGAGATACCTTTTTTCTGTTTTTGATGAAATGCCCGGGACGTTGACGTCAGCTTATGGCCTTGCTTTCAACGTCATCAAGCAGGCGTTGTACCGGTGCGGGGATGCCGCAGGCCGGTTGCTTGCGGCGAGTATACCAGAGCATTTCGGTCGCCTCCATGAGGCGCCCATCAGCAAATCTGACCTCGGCGATCAGTGGGGTGATTTGCAGGTGAAAGTGGCTGAAAGTGTGACGAAAGGTTGTCAGTAAGCGGGGATTGCTGAGTAACAGATTGTAGTTTTCTCTGCTCCAGCGCGTTAATTGCTCAAGCTCAAGAGGGCCTTCCTGCAAGTATTCAGGCAGCCACCAGAGTCCCCCCCAGATGCCGCTGCCCGGTCGTTTTTCGAGCAAAATGCCTTTTTCATGGCGGAACAGCAGCATCGTTGTCTGTCTTTCCGGCATTGTCTTGCGCGGTTTTGCTTGCGGATAGG
>JALWQD010000033.1 GCA_026994735.1 Gammaproteobacteria bacterium
CAGCTGCAATGCCTGCATTGATGTCTGCCCAACCGGCGCGATCATCGCCCCCTACCGGATTGATGCCCGTCGCTGTATTTCCTATTTGACAATCGAATTGTCTGGCAGTATTCCCGTCGCCCTGCGACCATTGATTGGCAATCGTATCTACGGCTGTGACGATTGCCAGCTTGTTTGCCCCTGGAACCGCTTCGCTGAAGAGACTGGCGAAGCCGATTTCCAGCCAAGAAACCGCCTGGACGGGAGCCGTCTCTGCGAATTATTTGCGTGGAGTGAGGCGGAATTCCTACAATACACCCTCGGATCGGCAATCCGTCGTATTGGTTATGTCAGCTGGCAGCGCAATATCGCTGTCGCCATGGGCAACATTCTGGCCGGCAACACCCCCGCCGTTGAACGGGCGCTGATACCCCGGCAGCAAACAGCTGACAAGACAGCAAAGCTTGCCATGATTACTGCTTTGCGTGCACGCAGCGATGATCCTTCCATGATTGTCAGGGAGCATGTCAGCTGGGCCCTGCAACAAGCGGATACGAATGGACAATGACAGAGAAAGGAAACACTATGCTGGGAACGAGACGATCAGACTATCGCCACAAACACGGCCTTTCACTCTACGCCTGTGTTACCGCTCTCATCCTGCTCACCGGTGCCGCAAACGCTCTGGAAATCGACCGTAATGTGCCACCACCAATGACAGCGCAAGCAAAAGATGGCATCCATGATCCCAAGGGAGCAGCCATCAATATCCTCCAGGATCCGACAGAATCAATGAAAGACTTCCCCAAGGATCGTCGTGGCGAGGTCAACTGGGTGCAGGCTATACGACAGGGCTTTATCAACCCGCGCGTCAGCCGCAGTGGTGACGCCTGGGAAGGTGAATGGCTGATCAAGATGGATATGGACATCATCATGAAACAAACATCCAATATGCCCTATGTGCGCTTCCCGCACCTGGCCCATACCGAATGGCTGGCCTGCAGTAATTGCCACCCGGCCAGCTTTTTGCCGCAGAAGGATGCCAACCCGGTTACCATGACACGCATCCTCAATGGCCGCTATTGCGGTGCCTGTCACGACAAAGTCGCCTTTTCGCTATTCAGTTGCGAACGTTGCCACAATGTCATCCATGAAGGCTCGCCGCAACAATGGTGGGATAAGTGGTGGTAACCATTCAGCGGCATTTGATGAAGTGCTGACGATAATGGCGCAATTCATTGATTGAATCACGGATATCATCAAGAGCGAGATGCCGGGATGCCTTCTCGATACCGTTGCAGATTTCTGGCGCCCAGCGCCGGGCCAGTTCCTTGAGGGTACTGACGTCGAGATTACGATAATGAAAATACTGCTCCAGGCGCGGCATGCAGCGATAGAGAAAGCGACGGTCCTGACAGATGCTGTTACCGCACATCGGCGACACCCCGGCCGGCACATATTGTTCGAGAAAGGCCAGCGTTTCATTCTCGGCATAGCATTCATCGTGCGCACTCTGCTGAACACGCTCAACCAGTCCCGACTGGCCATGTTGGCGCGTGTTCCACTCATCCATACCGGCGAGAACATCGTCAGTCTGGTGAATCGCCACGACCGGCCCTTCGGCCAATATTTCCAGTGACGCATCGGTGACAATGGTGGCAATTTCGATAACCCGGTCATTATCAGGGTCGAGTCCTGTCATCTCAAGATCTATCCAGATCAAATTATCTGCAGCGATAGCTGACGTTGTCACGCGGTCATCCTCCTGTTCACCATTGCCCCTCTGGCAGCGACCCATTCTAGCCCGAGGCGGAGGCACGAATACAGCCTTCTGTTTGTCTCGCAGGGTGACCAGCGATGAGCCTTAGCGGCCTAGTCATCGCCAGCCAGCGGCGCCAGCTGGTCATCGAGGACCAACAACGGCAAACATTGCGTGCCCGGATACCCAAACGACTGGGACAAATCTTCTGCGGTGATCGGGTTGACTACCATCTGAATGATCATGATGAAGTCATCATCGATGCCTGCCTGCCCCGCCAAAGCCTGCTTTCTCGCCTTGATGCCCGCGGCCATCAGCGCCCTCTTTGCGCCAACCTTGACCAGTTAATCATTGTTTCGGACGTCAGCACGCGGCATGGCGCATTACATCTCAACCTGCTTGACCGCTATCTCGTCAGTGCCGAACGCAATCAACTCGATGCGTTGATCGTCATCAACAAAATCGACGGCTGTGATGACAAGACCCGCACACAACTGTCGCGAACCCTCAGCCCCTAC
>JALWQD010000034.1 GCA_026994735.1 Gammaproteobacteria bacterium
CTATGCGGACTATCAACAATTGATGGATTTGACCGAAAATATGCTGCGGGCGTTGACGGAAGATGTTTGCGGTAGCTCTGTGCTGACCTATCAAGGTCAGGAATATGATTTTTCACACGCTTTCCGGCGCTTGACGCTGGCTCAAGCGGTGCTCGATTTTAATCCGGAATTAAGCCGCGGACAAATTGATGATGCGGTGGCGTTGCGTGACTATCTTGAAAACACACTCAAAATCAAGAAAGTTGCTGCCGATGCAGGCAGCGGAAAATTACTGGTGGAAATTTTTGAAGCGACGGTTGAAGAACAATTAGTTGAACCGACATTTATTACCGCCTATCCGACAGAAGTTTCTCCCCTGGCACGCCGGAATGATGATGACCCTGAGGTTACAGATCGTTTTGAATTATTTATCGGCGGCCGGGAAATTGCCAATGGTTTTACCGAGTTAAACGATCCGGAAGACCAGGCCGCACGGATGCGCGCACAACTGGCCGCTCGTGATGACGGTGATGATGAAGCCATGCGTTATGATGATGACTATATTCGTGCCCTCGAATACGGTTTGCCACCGACGGCGGGAGAGGGGATTGGCATTGATCGTTTGGTCATGTTGCTGACCGATTCGGCTTCGATTCGGGATGTCTTGCTGTTTCCTCATATGCGCCCGGAAGTGGCTGCCAGCAACAGTAATCATAGCAACAATAGCGGTGAAGAAAGGACAGATTGATGCAGCAATTACTGGAGTTTGATCTTGATCTGATTCGTCGCTATGACAAAAGCGGGCCGCGTTATACCTCCTATCCGACGGCAATACAATTCCATGAAGGTTTCGATAGCCAGCAATATGCCCGGATTGCCAGGGCCAGTAATGATACGGGGCGACCGTTGTCGTTGTACTTTCACATACCTTTTTGCGATACGCTTTGTTTTTATTGTGCATGCAGCAAGATCGCAACCAAAAACCGTGCCCATGCCGCCCCTTACCTCGCCGACTTGCATCGGGAAATTGCCTTGCAGGCGGCACTCTTTGATGACCAGCGTGTTGTTGATCAGCTTCACTGGGGCGGTGGCACACCAACCTTTATCAGTCATGATCAAATGCGCGAATTGATGGCGGTTACGCGCCGTTATTTCAAACTTCATGATGATGACCAAGGGGAATATTCGATCGAAATCGACCCCCGTGAAGTGCGCCGTGATACCCTCAAGGTTCTGCGTCAACTGGGTTTTAACCGTCTCAGCATGGGCGTGCAGGACTTTGATGAACGTGTGCAGAAAGCCGTTAACCGGATACAGAGCGAGGAACAGACATTCCAGGTCCTTCAGCAGGCACGGGACTATGGCTTCAAATCGGTCAGCCTGGATCTGATCTATGGTTTGCCCTTTCAGAGTGTTGATAGTTTTCTGCGCACTCTGGATAAGGTCATTGCTGCCGAGCCCGACCGCCTGTCGGTGTTCAATTATGCGCACTTGCCCGAGATGTTTAAGCCTCAGCGGCGTATTAATGTCGAAGAGTTGCCCTCAGCAGCAGAGAAACTGGCAATCTTGCAGGCAACCATTGAAAGACTGGCTCAGGCCGGCTATGTCTTTATTGGTATGGATCATTTTGCCCGCCCCGATGATGAGTTGGCCATTGCCCAGCGACAGGGCAGTCTCTATCGCAATTTTCAGGGCTATTCGACCCATGCAGACTGCGACCTGATTGGGCTCGGTGTGACTTCCATTGGCAAGGTTGCCAACAGCTATGGGCAAAATGCAAAGACCGTCGATGAGTATCATGAGGCCTTGAGCAGGGGCGAGTTACCGTTGATCAAAGGTCTGCTCCTTGATGAGGATGATATTTTGCGGCGGCAGGTAATGACTGCTCTGATCTGTCATTTTGAGCTCCGCTATAATGATATTGCCTTGCCTGATGGTGTCCTTTTTGGTGATTATTTTTCCTCGGAAATGCTCGTGCTTGGAAAAATGGAAAATGACGGTCTGCTGCTTGTCGAGCCGCAGGGGATTCGTGTTTTGCCCCGCGGTCGCTTATTGATCAGAAATATTTGCATGGTCTTTGACCGCTACCTGAAGGGGCATGCAGAACATCGTTTTTCTCGGGTCATTTGATCGCTACGATTGATGGTGGCAGATGCGGGTCCTTTTTACGAAAACGTGCTTTCGCATATGGCCTTCCTGCCATCAGTGTTGAGATCATGATTTTCAGAAAAGAGTTGTTTGCGCCCTTGCGCTGACCCTTGCTG
>JALWQD010000035.1 GCA_026994735.1 Gammaproteobacteria bacterium
CTTGATCCTGTTGCCGATAAATTGATGGTCGCCGTGGTATTGGTCTTTCTCGTTGTCAGCGATCCCAGTCCCTGGATGGCACTGCCTGCGGCAATTATTATCGGCCGCGAAATTACGGTTTCCGCTCTGCGTGAATGGATGGCCGAGGTCGGGCAGGGATCTCATGTGGCCGTTAATATGATAGGAAAACTAAAGACCAGTTGCCAGATGTTGGCGTTAGTTTTATTGCTGTATCACGACCCAGTAAACGGGCTGTCAGTAAAAATGGCGGGCTTTGTATTGCTCTATCTGGCGGTATTTCTGACACTTTGGTCGATGGTGGTTTATTTGCGCCATGCCTGGCCAACGCTACGCCAGGCCTGAAGCCGTTGTCAGACCGGGTGTGAAAACATTGAGGAGTCAAGAGACCCTATGATCCGACCTACTGAGCGCCATCCCGTTTTCCTCGACCTGACAAAAATAGCGATGCCTTTAGCTGCCAGGGTCTCCATCCTGCATCGGCTGACCGGTTTATTGATGATTATGCTGATCCCTCTGGCACTCTATTTCCTTGAGACGTCTCTGAGCAGTCAACAGGGCTATGAGGATGTCTTGTCATGGTTTGATTCTGTCCCCGGAAGTGCCGCGTTGTTTTTATTCCTGTGGTCTTTTTTTCATCATCTCTGCGCCGGTGTACGTCATTTGCTCATAGATGTTGATATAGGTGTAGCACGCACATCCATGCAGCGGGGAGCGCGTTGGGTTATGGTTGCCGGTTTTCTGTTAACCGTTTCCGTTTGGTTACTGTTGCCATGAGTGGGCGCCTACAGGGGCAGCGTGCCTGGTTGTGGCAACGTTTATCGGCTATTTATCTGCTTGCCTATCTGCTTTATTTTCTTGGCTATCTGATTATCGTGAGGCCGGCAGATTATTTTTCCTGGTCGGCATGGATGCAGGGAACGGGCCTGATGCCATTACTGAGCTGCCTGTTTTTTCTGACTCTGGCTGTCCATGCCTGGGTCGGAGGGCGCGATATCATTATTGATTATGTCCATGTCCTGGGTGGACGTTTATTGTTGTTTTTCTTGCTGATATTTTTTCTCTCGGCGTGCTTTTTTTGGGCTGCCAGGATTTTCCTGATGGGGGTGTCATGAGCCAGACAATTGCACGGCGGCGTTTTGATACGCTGGTGATAGGTGCCGGTGGTGGAGGGCTGCGCGCAGCATTGCAATTGGCCCAGGCTGATGCCTCTGTTGCTGTTGTCTCGAAGGTTTTTCCGACCCGTTCTCATACCGTCGCGGCCCAGGGCGGGATCAATGCGGCGCTTGCCAATGTTGTACCCGATAACTGGCATTGGCATATGTATGACACTGTCAAAGGCAGTGACTATCTTGGTGATCAGGATGCTATTGAATATATGTGCCGGGCCGCCTCGCGCCTGGTGGTTGAGCTGGAACATGCCGGTGTGCCCTTCTCGCGCCTTGATAATGGCAAGATTTACCAACGTGCCTTTGGTGGCCAAAGCCGGGATTTTGGCGGCGCTCAGGCATCACGTACCTGTGCTGCAGCAGACCGTACCGGACACGCTATTTTGCATTCCCTATACCAGCAAAATATTCGTGCCAAGACCCATTTTTTTGATGAATATTATGCCATTGACCTGCTCCGGGATAGTGACGGTTATGTACTGGGTGTTTTGGCTATCGATATTGCCACGGGTGAACCGCTGATCATCCAGGCGAAGACGACACTGTTAGCTACCGGTGGCGCTGGGCAGCTTTTTCGTACGAACACTAACGCCCGTATTAATACCGGTGATGGTATGGGTATGGTTCTGCGCGCGGGTATTCCTCTCGAGGATATGGAGTTTATCCAGTTTCATCCAACGGGATTGGCGGGGAAGGGTATGTTGATCAGTGAAGCAGCCCGAGGCGAAGGAGGATATCTGCTCAATAACGTCGGTGAACGCTTTATGGAGCGTTATGCACCGAATGCCAAGGATCTGGCTTCCCGCGATGTTGTCAGTCGGGCAATTGCAGTAGAGGTGCGTGAAGGGCGTGGTTGCGGTCCAGAAAAGGATTATGTTCTGCTCAAAATTGATCATCTGGGCGCTGAACTTATACACAAGCGTCTACCGGGTATTCGCGATTTATCGATGACCTTCCTCGGTATTGATCCTATCGAGCAACCGATCCCCGTTTTTCCGACAGCTCATTATACGATGGGAGGGATTCCCAGTAACCGCTTTGGTCAGGTAG
>JALWQD010000036.1 GCA_026994735.1 Gammaproteobacteria bacterium
CACGGCTCTCAACAATCTTGGCATACGCCCGGTATGGCAGGATTTACAACTTAAAGGGTAGCACCCCCTTTATCCATGTAAAATTAGTCGTCCAGGACGACACGAAAACCATGGGTTGCGTAGTGAAGACTGGGCATAAGCCAACCGCGGTCAGTAGAACGAAGGCTGTCCAAATCATACTTCCAGCTGCCACCGCGCAAAACATGGGTATCCATGCCTCCCTCTTGCCAGGCGCTGCCATCAGTCGGGGCTCCGCGATAATTCTCATGATAATAGTCCTGCACCCACTCCGAGACATTGCCGCTCATATCATACAAGCCCCAGGCATTGGGGCGCTTGCCGCCGACCGTGTGGGTTTTATCACTACTGTTGTCCCTATACCAGCCCAGTCGGTCGGCTCTGCCGCCCGGGCCGCAGTATTTGCTGTTACGGCCTGCCTTGCAGGCATATTCCCACTCCGCCTCACTCGGCAGACGCACATTGTGTCCGGAGACATAGCTCATCTCCTCGACAAAGTCCCTGGCCTCATTCCAGCTTACATTTTCCACAGGGTGCATATAGCCTTCGAATTTGCTCGGGTTGTTACCCATGATTCTTTCGTATTGCGACTGTGTCACCTCATATTTCCCCATCCAGAAGCCTTTCTTGAAACAGACCTTATGCGGCATACGCTCATTGTTATAACCCTCTTCACTGCTCATGGTAAAGCAGCCTTTGGGAATCCAGACAAATTTCATGCCTGTTTTGCTGTCCGTCTTTGTGGTACCTGCCGCAGGGTCTGCCTGCGCGAATTGCGGGAGCAGCAAGCCCGCCACCATCAACGCCCCTGCGCACAGGGTTGTTACCATCGTTTTTTTCATTGTTTTTCCTCCCTTATTCCCGTACAAACACGTTCTCCTTGCTATTGTCCCAATTCAAGGCAGAAGCAATACGCCGCTGCCTCAAACGAGGTCAGGCTCAAAGTTCAGCCTTGCAAGATCCTGACCTTCGCGTTCATCTCAGGTAAATTCGCCCAATGGTGAAACTTGCTTTGCTGGTGGGGATATTTTCTTCCCGATAACGCATATCGTCCTGATGATACTTGATGTCCTCTCTGTACATTCTGTTCATGGCAGCCCTCGCCTCACTTTCCGAGCTAAAACTCCAGTTAATATCTGGGTCATTTGTAAAGCTATCACCGAACAGACAGTTGTGATCGCCATACCCTTCTGCAGCCAGAGCCGTGTTGAGCTCGAATCTAAATGTTGTTTCCGCAGCCGATTTGGTTGAATGAAAGTAACCATAAATACTTGGGTCAGTATTACTCCTTTTGCAACCAGCCCGGAATACATGCCAGTCATCTCCAGCCATTGCCAGGCTGCTTGATAAGCAAGACACCGCCGCAACAACTCCCAACATCCATTTTTTCATATCCACTCTCCTTTGTTGTTTGCCCGAATCGCAAACGTTTTAGTTTGAGGGTGGATTTATCTCATCAGAGCGCCAAACCTCACCCCGCAGGCGCAACCCTGCCAACCCTGAAAAAGCGCGCATCGCCCAAATGGGGTATGTGCATAAGATTTTTTTCGTTAACTTGTCGGCATGGACGCTGAAGAGGAATTTGGCTTCGCTGATTATTCCAGACTGATCGGCCTGATTTATGATACGGCAAAAGATGCTTCGCAATGGCCAGAGCTGCTGGAGCACATGGCCGCATTTGCCCGCACAACAGCGGCTGCCAACCCTTCCGCGCACGATATGCTGGATGAACACATCGACCGGGCGATTGAAATCAATCATCACATTACCCGCCTGGAAGCCAGAAGCGCAATCAGCGAGAAGATTCTCAGCCGTTTACCCATCGGCATCATTGTTGTCGATCAGGCTTTGAACATCATCGTGCAGAACCGGCGCGCCGGCGTGGTGCTTGAAGATGCGCAGGTGATGAGCAACAGGCAGGGCGCGCTCCGACTCGCTTCCAGTCAGCAGCACAAGACGCTGCAACGGCTGGTGCAGGCCTGCGCCCGCGGCAAGCAGGGCGCTTCCATGATGGTTCAGGCAGACGACAGCCCCGATATTTCGCTGTGGATAACGGCCAACGACCGTCAGATTGACGGCCTGAGCGAGAATGTTGCCGTCATCTACATGACATCGAGCCTGATCAAGCCTGAATTTGATGTACTCTCCATTCAGCGCGCCTTTCATCTGACCGAAGGCGAAGCGAGAGTGGTAAAAGCTCTGGTCAATGGTTGCAA
>JALWQD010000037.1 GCA_026994735.1 Gammaproteobacteria bacterium
CTCAGTTACGAGCAAAAACATAATCTCGCCAACGGTGAGGATAATCGTGATGGCTGCAACAATAGCCTTAGCTGCAACCACGGCGTTGAAGGTAGCAGCAGCGACCCTGACATTATCAGCCTGCGGAAACAGCAGGCGAGAAATTTGATGGCCATTCTGCTACTCAGCCAGGGAGTACCAATGATTCTCTCAGGGGATGAGGTTCTGCGCAGCCAGCGCGGTAACAATAATGGCTATTGCCAGGATAATGAACTGACCTGGTTTGACTGGCGACTCGTCGAAGAAAATTCTGACATGCTCCGTTTCGTACGCCTGATGATTGCCCTGCGTAAACGCCAACCAATGCTCCATCGGCGCCGCTTTTTAAACGGTCAGGCACGCCCCGGTCAACGACTGGCTGACATCGATTGGCATGGAAAAAAACTGGACACCCCCCCCTGGGATAAGCCGCAAGCACAATATCTGGCCTTTACACTCAATGACCCGGAGAAAGACCATGCGGTATTACATATCATGCTGAATATGTCGCAAAAACAAACACGGATGGAAATTCCTGACAGCACTAACGGCCACTGGTGCCTTGCTGTTGATACTGCCCGCAAAGCGGGCCGCGACATCATCCCGCTTGAGCGCCAACGTGCCATGAAGAAACCGCAATACACAGTCAAGGGCCGCTCGGTCGTCGTCCTTGAATTTCACCCTCTCTCTTAACTTCTCAGCAATCAGAGAACATGGCGTCAACGAAGCAAATGCCCGGAAAACTTATTCGCTGAGCATGACACCGAGGATATTGGCCTGCATACCATCAAGCAGCCTTTTCATCTCCAGTACCTCAGCCTTGCGGCGCTGGCCTGCGGCGACGACAAGCATAACTGCGTCGGCATGCGGTACCATTAAAGCAGTATCGGGATAAGCCAGTAGCGATGCCGTATCCATAATAATCGTGCGATAGGACTGCCGTAACTGCGTCATCACCTCACCACAACGATCATCCATCAACAGATAAATAAAATCATCTACTGCCCGCCCGGCAGTCAGCAAGGAAAGACGTGGTACATCCGTAGCTTGCACCGGCGCATCAAAACCTGCCTCCTGGCCAATAACATCGGTCAAACCTGCTTCTCTGGGCAATGAAAACTGCTGGTGCAAGGCAGGCTGGCGCAGATTTCCATCAATCAACAAGACATCATCCCGCCCCATCAAAGCCATAACCGTTGCCAGTTGACTGGCAATGGTCGTTTTTCCTTCCCCCTGAGCAGCACTGGTTATCAGAATCACCTGTACGTCCGGCAATGAAGACGAACGCAACCTCGCGGCCAGGCGGATCGCATCTTCACTGGGGATATTGAGGGTATCGCGGGAATGAGCAAGCAGGCGAAATAATTGTGTTGGCGTCATGGCCCCCATTTCACAAAGCAGCATACCAATGCGAATACGCTCATCACCCTGAGCCCGCCGCTGCTGCTCCTTTAGGGCCGCGTCTATCTGCTCCGGTGTCGCATACCCCAGGCTAACAGCGACCTGACCAAGCGGGCTATCTGACTTCATTGATGACAACGGCTGCTCCCTGCAAACTATTCAAAAATACGTTCGTTCAATTCAAGTAATTCATAGCTACTGACCAATAATTGGCCGTCGCTACCCTCTGAAAACATGATGGTCAGCTGGAAACCCGTATTTTTTGCCTTACCGAGAGTAATAATGGCGGCCCCGGGAATAATGGGGATACCAATAAAGGAATTGGTCATATTCTTGTATATATAAGCGGTCACGCCTTCAAGGGGTTTGCGCAAAATATTATCCGGTGGCCCAAAAAGGCCGACAACGCCATCTGCCGACGTTTTCCCCGACTCAATCAAAAACACCTTTTTCTCATCAAAATCATGCCCACTGCGCACCACAGCACAGGCAGAAAGCATTACGGCCAACATGAAAACAATCACTGCTTGCAAAACTTTCACCGTCTATCTTCCTCTCCACGACTAAACATGCCCACTGTCGATCGCTCCGTCATGCCAATAAAACTGTATAGCCATTCTCATGTAAACCGAAAAACCTTCCCTTGGCTGAAAAATAGCGGCCTGACAAGGCTCCAACTTAATGCAAGGTATAGCTAATCGCAAGTGACGCCAACAGCAATATCACTCGCCTCTTTACTAAACGGAGAAAAACCCTCGATCAATAGTCAAAAGGGCCACTCGTTGACATCAACGAGTGGCCCTTTTGACT
>JALWQD010000038.1 GCA_026994735.1 Gammaproteobacteria bacterium
CATAATTGATAGTCTGCAGAAATTCAGCCAGGGCCTTTTCCTGCCCCGCCGGTATTTGCATAGCGATCAATACACGACCACTGGCTGCGCCATGATTGCGGTAGTGAAAGAGACTGATATTCCAGCGCTTTCCAATGACTGATAAAAAATCGAGCAGGGCTCCCGGCCGTTCAGGGAATTCGAAACGAAAGAGGCGCTCATCGCTGACTGACAGCGCATGGCCACCAACCATGTGACGAATATGTAATTTTGCAATTTCATTGTCACTGAGATCGGTAACCGGATAATCCTTGTCACGCAAGCGTTCGATCAAGGCATTTTTTTCCTCATCAGCCTGCGTCAGTTTAACGCCGACAAAAACCTGCGCCTGCTGACTATCGGCATAACGATAGTTGAACTCGCTAATACCGCGCTTGCCGATAATGCGACAAAAACGCAGAAAACTTCCCGCCTTTTCCGGAATTGTCACCGCCAGCAAAGCCTCTCGCCGCTCACCCAGCTCAGCCCGCTCGGCAACATGTCGCAGACGATCAAAATTAGTATTGGCACCACTGTCTATAGCCACGAATGTCTGCCCCTGACAGGGCCGGTCATCAAGGTATTTTTTCAGCCCGGCAACGGCCAATGCACCGGCCGGTTCAGCGATTGAACGTGTGTCATCAAAAATATCCTTGATTGCAGCACAGATCTCATCGGTCGACACAAGAATCACCTCATCGACGCATTGACGGGCAACCCGAAAAGGCTCTTTTCCTACCTGACGAACGGCAACTCCATCGGCGAAAATACCGACCTGATCGAGCAACACCCGTTTACCGGCGACCAGCGCATGATGCAGACACGGCGCATCATCCGGCTCTACACCAATGACCTTGATCTCGGGATAGAGCTGCTTGATATAAGCCGACATGCCGGCAATAAGACCACCGCCACCGACCGGCACGAAAACAGCATCGATATCGGCACCGTGTTGACGCAGAATCTCCATCGCCACCGTCCCCTGGCCGGCAATGACATCAACATCATCGTAAGGATGGATAAAGACCTGCCCCTCTGCCGCTGCGATACGCAGGGCCTCGCTATAAGCGTCATCGTATGTATCGCCATGAAGGACAACACGGGCGCCATAGCGGCGCACAGCATCCACTTTGATCCCTGGTGTCGTCGTCGGCATCACAATACGCGCCTTGATACCCATCACCTGCGCCGATAGGGCGACGCCCTGGGCATGATTGCCAGCAGAAGCCGCAATGACACCAGCCGCCAGCTGTTCCTCAGCCAGCATCTTCATGCGGTTATAGGCACCACGCAGTTTGAAGGAAAAGACCGGCTGCAGGTCTTCCCGTTTCAGCAGCACCTGATTACCCAGCCGCGCGGCAAGCAGCGGCATCGGTTCCAACGGCGTCTCACGCGCCACATCATAGACTTGTGCCTTGAGAATTTTACTGAGATAACGACTGGCCATAGTACAGCTCATTTCCGCAAATAGGGTAGATAAACAAAACCCCGCTCGGCAGGGACAACTGACATCATAATCATTTGTGAACAGATAGCCAGTCACTGCTTGCAAAGATCCGTGCGAAAAAGCACATTGATCAGCGCCGGGCTGTGACATTAACGCCCGCCATGGGTATCATTGGCCCATCGCTCAATCGAGAGGAACAAGACATGAGTAGTGACAAAGCAAAACAAATGGCTGCCGAAGCAGCCCTCGAATACATTAATAATGGCGATATTGTCGGCGTCGGCACGGGTTCCACTGCCAACCACTTCATTGATGCCCTGGCGCGCATCAAGAACCGTATCGATGGTACCGTTGCCAGTTCGGAAGTCACCGCTGAACGTCTGCGCAGCCATGGCATTCCTGTTTACGACCTGAATGAAGTCAGTGGCTTGCCGCTCTATGTCGATGGTGCTGATGAAAGCAATCAGTACCTGCACCTGATCAAGGGCGGTGGCGGTGCACTGACACGAGAAAAGATTGTCGCTGCCGCCAGCGAACGCTTCATCTGTGTCGCCGATGAATCAAAGCTCGTCGACTGCCTGGGCACTTTTCCCTTGCCGATTGAAGTCATCCCGATGGCACGCAGCTTTGTCGCCCGCGAGATCGTCCGTTTTGGCGGCCAGCCTGTTTACCGGGAAGGTTTCGTCACCGACAATGGCAACATCATTCTCGACGTCCATAATCTCGCCATCAGCGAGCCGGTAAC
>JALWQD010000039.1 GCA_026994735.1 Gammaproteobacteria bacterium
GATCCTCTCACACGGTGTTGATAGCAGCCATCAGGATAATGACGGCAATATCCTCATTAACCGGCTTGCCTGGGAAGGAGATAACAAAGGTATTCGTCTGCTTCTCGCTCATGGAAGAAAGACCGAAGACAGTGACCGTCGCGGCAACACACCCTTGCTACTTGCTGCCGGGCAGGGTCATTTATCGACAGTTAATCTTCTGCTTGAAAACAAGGCCAACATCAATGCTCGTAACAAGCAGAAAAAAACACCACTCATGCTGGCAGCGAGTGCCGGTCATCAGGCTATCGTCAAAATACTGCTCGATAAAGGTGCTGATGTTGGTATGCGTGATATCGAACGTAACAAGGCCGCCGACCTGGCCCGTCACAGTGGGCGCGAAAAACTTGCCCAGCTCATCGAAGAACATAGCCGTCAGAAAAAAGGCTTGTTCGATTTCTTTTGAGGCAATGCTGTTCGCCGTCCTCAGTGCCTAAACAATGACTGAAAAAACAGCCATCATTAACAGCTAGCTGTCTTCAAGTATCGAAATTGCCCGAAACAGTGCACGTCCTTTATTCATTGTTTCCTCCCATTCACTGGCCGGCTGGGAATCAGCGACAATACCGGCACCAACCTGGACATACATCTGGCCATCGGCAATCACAGCCGTGCGAATAGCAATCGCAGTATCCATAGTCCCGTTCCAGTCAAGATAACCGACAGCGCCCGCATAGATACCGCGTTTGGTTGTCTCCAGTTCATTAATGATTTCCATCGCCCGTACCTTTGGCGCCCCCGATACCGTCCCGGCCGGAAAGGTTGCGCGAAGGACATCGATCGCACTCATATCAGAGCGTAGTTTGCCCACAACATTTGAGACAATATGCATGACATGCGAGTAGCGCTCAATAACCATTCGATCCGTCAACTTGACAGTGCCAATCTCAGCGACTCGCCCGACATCATTTCTGCCTAAATCGATCAACATCAAATGTTCAGCGCATTCCTTCGGGTCAGCCAATAATTCTTCAGCCAGGGCAACATCTTCGCTCGTTGTCCGGCCACGCTTGCGCGTTCCCGCTATCGGCCTGACAGTGACTTCATCATTTTCAACACGGGTGAGAATTTCCGGTGATGAACCGACGATATGAAATTCACCGAAATCAAAATAATACATATACGGTGACGGATTTAGACAACGCAGGACACGATAGAGGTCAAGTGCCTCGGCACTGCAAGGTAGTGATAGCCGCTGTGACAATACCACCTGCATAACATCGCCATCAGCAATATAGGCCTTTGCCTGTTCGACAGCAGCCTCGAAGGCCTGTCGCGTCATATTCGACTTAAACTCGTTCTCGCGATCACGGCCACTACGTACCGGAATGGCATGACAGGAAACACTTTTCTGCAAACCGGCTTCCAGTTCATCGAGTCTCAGCTCGGCACGCGCCAGAGCATCATCACCCCCAGGATCAGCACATGTGATCAGGGTTAGCTGTGCTGTCAGGTTATCATAGACAACCACCTCTTCCGAGACCAGCAGACAAATGTCTGCCGTTTCCAGTTCATCAGGATTGCTTTCGGCAAGCGCCAATCGTGGCTCAATATAGCGCACCGTATCGTAGGCAAAGTAGCCAACCAAGCCGCCACTAAAACGGGGTAAGCCAGCAATTTGTGGCACGCGATAACGTTGCCTGAAGGTTTCGATCCAGTGTAATGGATCACTCGTCTGGCAACTTTCGACAACCAGCCCATTGTCTTCGACAGAAACCTGGTTTCCCGTTACTTTAATCCTTCGCCTGCAGGGCAAGCCAATAATCGAATAGCGTCCCCAGGTTTCGCCACCATGGACTGATTCGAGCAAATAGGAGTTTGCCTCACCGGCAAGCTTCATATAAATGCTCAGCGGCGTATCGAAATCAGCAAACACCTGTCGAGCAACAGGTATCCGGTTATAACCTTCTGCCTCTAACCCGGCAAAACGGTCTGCAGTCATTTTCTCCAGTGGCAGGGAGGAAATCATGGCACTAAAAGGGTGATTTTGCCGGCAACATATCACTTAGCTGCAGCAAGGTCTCGATAACGACATCCGGCTCCGCCGTATGAATATCCTCGCCATGATTATAGCCATAGGGCACACATACAACAGCAAAACCTGCAGCCCTTGCGGCAATCACATCATTCTTTGAATCGCCCACCATCAAACAAGCAGCCGGGGCAATA
>JALWQD010000040.1 GCA_026994735.1 Gammaproteobacteria bacterium
CGACAGAATCTATGCACTGGATGGCTTACTGAAAAACAGCAAGCACCCCGTCGCGCTGACGCGCATCATGCAAGAGCTTGAATGCGCCAAGGCGACAGCCAAGCGCACGATACATCGCATGCGGCTGTATCTGTACGCCCCCATCGAATACGATCGCAAGCGCAACGGGTATTATTACAATAACCGCGAAGGCGAACACCCTTATGAACTTCCGGGGCTGTGGTTCAACACATCTGAACTGCACGCCCTGCTCACTGCCGAAACCCTGCTGGAGCAGGTTGACCCCGGCATCTACCAGCATCAACTCAAACCCCTGAAGAAACGTATCGAGAACCTGCTCGACCAAACCGGCGAACCACATCAGGAAAGCAAACGGCGCATTCGCATCCTCGCCATCGCCCAGCGGCGTTTCAACAACCACATATTCCGCCACCTTGCCACCGCCACGCTGCAACGCAAGCAACTCATCATCGAATACCAAGGCCGATCACAGAACGACAATGTCACACGCACGGTTTCACCCCAGCGGCTGGTGCATTACCGCTATAACTGGTATCTCGATGCCTGGTGTCACCTGCGCAAGGCCTTTCGCAGCTTCGCCGTCGAACGCATCATTCATACTCAAATCACCAACAAAAAAGCCCGAAACTTCAGCGAGAAAGCCCTCGACGACTATTTCGCCAGCGCCTTCGGCATCTTCTCCGGCGAGGCCACCGACACCGCCATTCTCCACTTCACCCCCGAGCGCGCCCAATGGGTGGCCGAAGAACAGTGGCACCCGCAACAACAAGGCCAGTGGCTGGATAATGGCGCCTTCGAACTTCGCATCCCCTATGGCAACCCCACAGAGCTGATCATGGACATCCTCAAGTACGGAAATGATGTAGAAGTCATCGCCCCAGCCAGCTTGCGTCAGGAAATAATCAACAAAATCAAACAAATGGAAAAAATATACAAATAAATCAGCACAGGCTCACCTTCTGAGCCTGTGGACATGCTTCAATAAACCGGGCTGTTGGCGAAAACCACAGCCCGGTGGCGCAGGGATGCGCTATCGATATATTGTATGTGACTGACAAAAACATCTGATTAAGCCATGAGCGAGCTATCGCAACATTATAACTACTGGGGAAAGGCAGCTGATGACCATGAAGAATATCATCTGCTTGTTTACCACAGTCTTGATGTCGCCGCTGTCTCTGAGGTATTGCTGGAGCAAAAACCTGGGCTGCTCGATCGTCTTGCTAACTCTATGGGCATGGAACCCGCCGAAGCCAGAACCTGGTGTGTATTTCTGATTGGCCTGCATGATCTGGGCAAATTTGCTGAGGCTTTCCAGCAATTACGCGAAGATTTGCGAAAAGCATTTTGGCCGCATGAGCGTATCCGTAAGCGTCATTACAACATTCGTCACGATGCACTGGGCTGGTTGCTGTGGCAGCAATTCCTTCGCACTGAACTGTTCGATCCCGATGATGAAGACCTTCAGGACTTTATCGATGAAGGCATGAATTACTGGCTGGCGGCAGTCACCGGTCATCACGGATGGCCACCAGACACTAAAGAAAATAGCGGTCGGATTAAGACTTATTTCAGGGATTTTGACAAAAAATCAGCCCTATCTTTCTGCCAGGAATGGCAAAACTTTATCCAGCCCGATATGGTGGCTTTGAAACACAACGTTAATAACCCCAATTTCGGCAAACGTCAGCGACGGGCAAGCTGGTTACTGGCCGGCATTGCTGTACTGGCAGACTGGCTCGGTTCGGATCGTGAGCGGTTTCACTACTGTAAAACCCCCATGTCATTGTCTGAATATTGGAAAAATTACGCATTACCCACTGCTCAAGTCGCATTGAAAGCTGCTGGCATCCTGCCACCGGCCAACCAGCCCATAGAGAAGCCGCGAGATCTGTTCGACTACATTGACTCGCCCACTCCCTTGCAACGGGCCTGCCTCGATTTACCCATCAAGGCGGAACCACAGTTGTTTATACTTGAGGATGTAACAGGCGCTGGAAAAACAGAGGCGGCGCTAATCCTGTCTGCTCGTCTGATGGCGGCCGGTCAGGCGCAGGGGTTATATATCGGACTACCGACAATGGCCACCGCCAACGCAATGTATGAACGCATGCGTAAAGTTTATGGTCGTCTCTACCAGTCCGGCGAGTCTCGCCCCAGCCTGATTCTCAGTCAC
>JALWQD010000041.1 GCA_026994735.1 Gammaproteobacteria bacterium
ATGCTGCATTTCACCGTCAGCAGTCATGATAGAGCGCGACTGTCTGAACAGCCTCGGCGGCTTCGATGAAAGCCTCCCAGCCTGTGAAGACTACGACCTCTGGCTACGCCTCTGCAGTCGCTTCCCAGTAACCTATATTGATCAAGCGCTGCTGATCAAACAGGGTGGCCATGACGATCAACTGTCACGCCAGTATCCGGCTATGGACCGCTTTCGCATCCAGGCATTACTGAAGATACTCGCCACTGGCAGACTCGCCAGGGAACAGCGGACATTGACACTGGCCATGTTACAGACAAAGGCTGCCATCTATAGCCAGGGAGCCAGGCGACGTGGTCGGGAAGAAGAATGCCAGCAACTGGAGGCAGCCATCCGTGCCTGCAGCGGCTGAGGACGGAGCCATGTTACACCTCGTCACTGCCCTGCCGGCCGAAGCCCAGCCGCTGGTACAGCGATTACGCTTGCGCAAGCAAACGACGGACAGTGCTTTTGCCGTTTTCAGCGGCCCGGACTGCCGCCTCATCGTTACCGGAGTCGGACGCATCAACGCGGCTGCTGCCTGTTGCTGGTTACAGGCCCGTTACGGGCAATCCGAGGACATCGCCTGGCTCAATGTCGGCATTGCCGGCCATGCCCTGCTACCGATTGGCAGCGCCGGCCTGATCCACCGCATCCGCGACCCCCTCGGCCAATCCTGGTATCCACCGCGTGTCTTCCCATGGCGCGGCAACAGCCTCGCTCTGCGCTGCCTTGACCAGGCAAGCAGTGACTATCCATACGAAGACATGATTGATATGGAGTCCGCCGGATTTTTCGCCACGGCGAACCGTTTTGCCACCGCTGAGCTGGTACAATGCTATAAGGTTGTTTCGGATAATCGTCAGCAGCCGGCGGGCAGCCATCTCAATGCCGCCAGAGTGCGTCAATTGATCGCTGCCCGCCTTGAGGAGATCGTTACTCTGGGCGAACAACTGCGCCAGTTATCATGGCAATGGCGCCACCTGAACGCCCCCCCCGAACACTTTCAGGCCTTGCTCGCAGAGCATCATTTTACCGTCAACCAACGCCACCAACTGCGTCACTGGCTGCGCTGTCTGGCGGTACATGAATTACCGCTGCCAGAGGCCGTGTGGCACCCGGGTCGGGCAAAGAAAATACTTCAGATACTGGCCGAGACAGTGCAAACTACGGCCCGGAAACGATAGCGCCATCAGCCGCTCATCAATTGATAGTTAACCCTGATCATCGCCCGAATCTCCTTCACGTAGGCTTTGCCACGCTCGGAATAACGGCTCAAGCCACCAGCGAGTTCATGGGCAGTTACCGCCTTGCCTTGCGCATGCAGTCGCGCGCGCAAACGCCGTAAAGGTGCATAGACACGACCGGTATTGATATTTTTCAGATACGCGGCAACCGAGTCATTGACTGTCCGGAAGGAAGCAACCTCATGCTTCATACCCTTCGATCGACGCAAGGGCACAAGACCACAACCCTTCGAAAAACACCACTGACCGAAAAAGTTATGCCCCTGACGGGCAAAGCGTGAGGTTCCCCAGCTTGATTCATTGGCTGCCTGCGCCAAAACCAGACGCAGCGGCACGGCATCGACGCGCCTGCGCAGCGCCCGCCAAGCCTTCTCGTCCTGTGGACCTGAAAATTCAACCTGGTAATCCCGAGCCAATGCTTGCAGCCATTGCCAATCCTGTGCTGCCAACGGCTGCCCTGATTGCTGCCGCTGCTGCCACTCAGCCAGCCGCTTGGCCTGCAGGCGCAATTTTTCATTCTCGGCAACCACAATCGGCCGGAGAAAATCGAAAAAGGCCTTTTTCTTCGTCGGGATATCCCGAATACGGGAAAAATCGGGGATGTCGACGACCCCCTCGACGCGCGGGGTCGCTGTTTCACTGATAGCCGGCCGGGCACCCAGCAACAACAGGCCCAGCAACAACAGGGGCAGAACTTTTTTTTCCTTGCTAACCATACTGACTCTCCTCACGCGTTAGCATTACCGGAACACCTTGTCCTGACATAGCCGTAGCATGCGACAAAAGTCGCACCCGGGTGCCGTCTTGAGGCGCTGATTGTTGCCCTGCGGATGACAACAGGGCATGTACTGATTCTATCGGCAGGAAAAAGCCGGACATAATCCAGTCCGTCGTGGCTTCATCGTTCGTCCTCGGTAATGAT
>JALWQD010000042.1:0-4685 GCA_026994735.1 Gammaproteobacteria bacterium
CACATAATTCTGCGTCGCCGACAGTCCGTTGGCGTCGGTAACGGCTATGCTCACGGGCTGGTTGCCCGCCTGGGCCGTCGTCGGCGTCCAGCTCACGAGGCCCGTCGCAGCGTCGATGGTCATGCCCGCCGGCGCCGAAACGAGTTGGAAGGACAACACGTCCCCGACATCGGGATCCGTCGCGACGACCTGGTAAGAATAGGCTACGCCTGTCAATATCGATGCCACGGGTATGGATATAATTTGTGGGGCATGGTTCAGCGTCAGAGTGACCAACTGGTTGGCGGTGGTCTGATTGCCGTTGGCGTCGGTGGCTGTCCAAACGACGGTCGTCTGGCCCGTGGGAAAGCTTGCCGGGGCGTTGTTGGTCACCGATACCGGTCCGAACAGGTCCGTAGCCGTCGCACTACCGATGTTCACGGCGATAGGCGCCGAGTTGACCGTTGCCGTCACATCTACCGGGACCGTCAACATCGGCAAGGTGGTGTCCTGCACGGTCACGGTCTGGATAGCCGTGGCCAGATTGTCGGCCACATCCCGCACGCTCCAGGTCACGGTATGCAGGCCGATCGCAAAGGGACCGGTGATGTCAGGCGTGGGAATCAATGGGGTTACCAGACCATCGAATGCCGTTGCCTGTCCCAGGATGACTGGCGTCAAAGCGCCAGTGGCCTCTACGACCCGATTTGCCGGAGGCGTAATCGCTGGCGGGGTCGTATCCAACGTAACGATCAAGGCTTGATTCGTAACGTTGCCCGCGACATCGGTCGCCGTCAGTTGGAACGTATTCGGGCCTTCGAGCAGGGTCTGAGCCAGACTGAAACCCAGGACAGGCGTCAAGGTAACCGGTGCGCCGTTGACCAAGAGCGTTGCGGTCTCGCTCAACGTACCCGCCAGGGTATAGGCCGCCTGATTGATCAACCGAACGGAATTCACCGTGATGACCGGCGCGACCGCGTCATAGGTCACCGTGACCGTCTGAGTCGCGGTGGCGGCATTTCCGGCGCCATCGGTCGCCGTCCAGGTCACGACCGTCGCACCGGCCGGAAAGCTTGATGGGGCATCGTTCGTGATGGTCACCGGACCCACGAGGTCGGTCGCCGTCGCAGTGCCGATCGACACAGTTGCCGGAACTGTGCTCACTGTAACGCTGACATTCGCCGGGACAGTGATCGTAGGCGGCGTGGTATCGATCACGGCCGCTGTCAGAGGGATGATTGTGACGTCATCGCTACCTTCATTCGTCACTACCGCGACATGATTTATGGCGTCGACGGCAATCTGCTTGGGGTGTTTGCCAACCGGCAAGGTACTGCTGAGCTGCCCCGTGGACAGGTCGACGACCGAGACCGTGCTGTCGTGATGGTTCACGACCAGGGCCTGATGATTGGGCCTATCGATCGCGACATCACCGGGGTCCTTCCCAACGGGAACGGTTGCCTTCAGCAAATGATCATGGAGTCCGAATAGCTGAAGGGTATCGTCTTTCTTGCTGCTCACGACAAAGACATCGTCGGCAGGACTAACGGCAATGGCGCTCGGTCGCCGCCCGACGGGAATCGTGGTGTCAATGGTGCGAGTCTTGAGATCGATCAGTTGAACGGAGTCATCCTTTTCATTGGTGACAAAGGCCTGATCGCTGACCGAGTCGATGGCGATGTCGCTCGGGCCGCGTCCGAGGGCCAGGGTGGCCGTGATCGCCCTGGTCGCGATGTTGGCGAAGACGACCGTGTTGTCCTTTTTGTTGGTGACGAGCGCGAGGCCACGTCCTTCATCGATCGCGATCCCGGAGGGCTCCTCTCCAACCACCATCGAGCCGGTCACCACGGCGTTTTTCACATCCAGAAAGGTCAGGAAATCGCCTTCTTCGCCAAGAATCATGGCGATCGACTGTCCCTGATGAATGACAATGTCCTGAGGTTCCTTGGCAACGCTGACCGTATTCGCGATCGTCCCTGACGGCAGATCCAGAAACGTAACGGTATTGCTCTTGTTATTGGTGACCAAGGCCAGGGAAAGACCGGATGCGATATCGACCCCATGAGGGTCTTTACCCGCAGGCGTGGATGCCGTGAAAATGAGCGTGCCCAGATCGATCACGCTTACCCGCTCACTCTTACGGTTTGCGACCACGGCCATGTTGCGTGTTGAATCGATCGCGACGTCTTCGGGATTTCGACCGGCCTTGAGACTGCCCAGCACCTTCCGCTGGACCAGGTCGATCACGGATAGACTATCGCCATGCCCTTCAGTGACCAAGGCTTGATGGGTCGCGGAATTGATGGCTATCGAGCGGGGATTTTCCCCTACGGACAGTGTCTCGAGTACGGTGGAGGCAGCGAGATCGATGACGCTGATCAAGTTCCGTCGCTCATGGCTCACCAACGCCTGATTCAAGATCGGGTCGATCGCGATCCCGTGAGGCCCCTTTGATACGGGCAAGGTCCCTGCGACAGTTTGAGTCTTGAGATCGATCAGCGTCAGGTCGTCGCTCTTTTCGTTGACCACGACCGCCAATCCGGTCTGCGCGTTCACCGCGATATCGACTGGCTTCCGGCCAACGGGAACTGTATTGACCACGACCTTCGTATTGAGGTCGATGAGCGTCACGGTATTGGTCTTTTCACTGGTGACGACCGCTATTCTACCGGTCTCATAAATCGCCACCGCGCCGGGATCCGCACCAACAGGGATCGTGACCAGAACGATGCCGGACACCAAATCGACCAGACTGACGGTGTCGGACTTCCGATGGCTGATCAACGCGATACCGCTCTGAGTATCGACGGCAACATCCGTTGATCGACTACCGAGGGTTATCGTCTTCAGCAGATTGGCCGTCGTCAGGTCAAAGACCGATAGCGCCTTGGTATCGTGGTAGGCAACGACGAACTGCCCGGACGCCGGGTCGACTGCAACGGCGGTCGGTTCTTCAGGAACGGGAATTTCAGAGGATGATACGGACGTAGCAATAAGCAGCAGTGCTAATGCTATCCACGCCATCCATTTGCGGGCCAATCCTGGCCGAGTCTGCTGCAGTATCACTGCGGCTCTCCCTGACATCAATCACTGAAAGGCGCGCCAACGCCCGGCATCATATCCTATGACAAACCAAGCCCCCAGAAAATCCTACCTATGGGCTAACACAAAAGCACGAGACCTGCTCCCAACAATGCCATGCCACAGTAATCCCCCCAGGCTCAAACATAGAACCCCATCGAAAATCATCATTTTCAGAGTGAGTCTTTCGATATTTTTATTAGCGCAAAAAGCCACAAATAAAAGAAAATTAATATGTGCAATATTCCATACAATATTAATAAAGGACGCTGAACCCCCTTTATAAGCAACACAACATGATAGATAAAAACTAAACTGGAAAACTTTAATTTTAGGGACGCTCTGATTAATTCTGGCACGATCAGATTGTGGTGAAAAATCGTTTAGTTCAAGGCGAAAACTGCACGTAATAGCACGCTATTGCGAAGGTTTTCAACGTAGAAATGAGCGATTTTGCGCCGCAAGATGCCGGGTCATGAATTGATCAGAGCTTCCTTAGGGTGTCACTAAAAGGGGGAGTTTTATACCAGCAGCGCCCGGCTGCCTGCTTACGACTCATTGACATTGCCAATAAAGACGCTCAGTCTGAAGCGGGTTGCATTCATATTGATAATTCCGCTGGCAAACATGACACTGCAAGACCTGTTTAAATCACCTGACCGTATCGGTCTGCTAATGCTCGTTGTTGTTATCATAGCAACGGCGGCGACCTTCTCCTGGACAAGCCAACACTATCGCCAGGATGAAACAGCAACGACGACCTTTATCGATGATAGTGGTTATCTTCATGTACTCGGGCTGACACTGGGCAGGACAACGCTGGCCGAAGCTGAAGGTATTTTGAAAAGCCGCAGCGATATCGCACTGTACATCTATCCACAAGAACATCCCCAGGCCGGTCGCACGCTGGAAGCTTTTTTTCCGGCAATCACCGACCACACCAAGGTCATCCTGCTGTTGTCGGCAGAAGACACATTACTCGCCTCGATGGAAAGCCGGGCGACACTGCCACATCTCTATCCCAATACTGTCGCGCGCATGAATCTGGCCTCGGTGGATATCCGCCGCAGTCGGCAGTTGCCGATACAGGCACTGACACTGATCCCGAACCTGACGCTGACAGCAGCAACCCTGAAACAGCGCTTTGGATCTCCAGACAGGATTATCGATAGCGATGCCGGCGAACTGCAATACTTTGACCGTATTGCGCTCACCGCCTTGATCGACAAACAGGGTCAGGCGCGGTTAACCTTCACAATGCCAATGACAGCGAAAAAACGTCCGCCGTTCTGAGACCTGCATCAGCCTACACCCATGGTCATCGTGCCCCGAACAATCATCATCCCGGCAAGCAGCAGTATCAGCACAGCAACCAAGCGCATCGCAGTCAAACGCATACTCACCGTCAAACGCCGTAACAGCGACGGCACAGCCATCATTGCCGGTACGGTTCCGAGACCAAAAATGGCCATCATCAACACACTCTCCAGGGCATCAGCACGCGCCAGTGCCAGCGCCAAAGCAGCGTAGACAAGACCACAAGGCAACAGACCATTGGCCAAACCGAGCAGATACCAGCTCCTCCTCTGCCTCCCGTTAGCAACTTGCTGAGCCAGGCGGGAAAG
>JALWQD010000042.1:4695-8830 GCA_026994735.1 Gammaproteobacteria bacterium
CGGATCGGGCAGCCAGCCGGCAAGATTAAGCGCAAAGACAATCATGACCAAGGCAGCTAACAAGGCCAGCCCCCGCTGTGCAACATCAGCAGCAAAGGCCTGCAAGGCAATACCACTGATACCAACCAGCAAACCCAGCGCACTATAGCTCGTCAAACGGCCTAGCTGATACATCCACAATCCGCCCCATTGCTGACGAGGACATTTCATGCAGACGGCTGTCACCAGACCACCGCACATACCGATGCAATGCAAACTACCGGCCACTCCCATCAGCAGCATCAGCAACAGTGCCTGAGGCAGAGAAACCATCACTCAGCACGGTCATCTTTATTATTATCAACGTCGTCGTCATCAAGGATACGGTAAGCGGGCCCTTCCATATCTTCATACTGACCATTTCTGACAGCCCAGAAAAAGATCAGCACACTGACCAGACCAAGCAAAATCATGCCCGGTATCAAACCAAAAATCACACTCATTTCAACTCCTCCGGCAGCATCAGCCGGTCATTCAAAACAATCCATTAGTGAGCATAACATTGTCACCGACCCCGTCTTTATGGTACTTATATCATATAGATGCATTTATATTACAACTTTTAGAAGCCCAGCAGGAGACGACCCATGAAAAAGAGCATGATCAGTACAATAATTGTTGCCGTGATGGCCCTGGGCCTGGTTAGCAATCAGGTTATGGCAGCAAAACCACAGGCCCGATGCAAGGTTTGCCACACCTTCAAAGAAGGTGGAAAACACAAGATCGGACCGAACCTGTTTGCCATTGTTGGCCGCCCAGCGGGTAGTACTGATTTCAAAAGATACAGCAAGGCTTTGAAGAAAGGTGGCTGGACCTGGAATGAAGATAACCTGCAAGAATGGCTTTGCGACACTCGCAAAGCGATCAAAAAACTCAGTGGTGATGACCATGCCAAGAGCAAGATGCCACCACAAAAGATCTGCGGAGAAAAGGCCGAGACAATCATCAGCTTCCTGGAAACACTGAAATAAGCGTCACCAGACAGTCCAAACCGCCTGGCGCCGCCTTTACGCGGCGTCAGGTTTGATACCCTCTCCCTCCTCGCCCTTTGTTAGCTTCGCCTTTCTCACCTTTAGGCCAGCAACAGTCAGCATCGAGCCCCGTATCCGGATAGCGTTAGCAATCACCAGCAATGAACTGACCGGCATTGCCAAGGCAGCAAAAACGGGTGTCACCATAGCCGCCATCGCAGCCGGTACGAGAATCAGATTGTAGGCCAGCGACAGCATCAGATTCTGTCGAATCGTCGTTAATGTCCGTGTTGACAAGTCCAGGGCCCAGGAAACCCGTTGCAAATCACTACCCATGAGAATGACATCGGCACATGCCATCGAAACATCCGTGCCACTGCCCATGGCCATGCCAATATCAGCCTGTGCCAATGCCGGAGCATCATTGATACCATCACCGACCACGAGAACGGTATTCCCCTGCTTCTGCAAGCCGGCAACGATACTCGCTTTATCTGCAGGCAGAGCATCACCAATAGCCGTCACCAAAACCCCACTCAGTGTCTGCAAATGCCTTTGCCAATACGCCGCTGCAGCACTGGAATCGCCACTCAACAACGTGACCTTGATGCCGCGCTTTGCCAGACTTATGAGCAAGGCAGCAACACCATCACGCAATTGATCCTGCATCGCCAGCAAGCCCAGGTAGCAACCGTCACGAGCCACGAGTACCGGGACAGCCCCGGCGGCGACATGCTCTGCAACGATAGCCGGCAAGGTCTCAGGCAGTTGCACGCCCTGAGCCGCCATTAATTTCTCATTACCAACCAGTATTCGTTTTCCTTCGACAACACCAGCAACACCCAAGCCCGTATAAAGCTCTGCATGTTGGCTGTTCGCTATCAGCAACCCTGCTTTCTCTGCAGATGCACAGAGAGCCACAGCCAGCGGATGGGAAAAGGAACGTTCAACGGCAGCTGCCAGAGCCAGACACTGTGCTTCGCCATTCTCCCCATGACTCACAATCGTGCTGACCCGCAGCTGTCCCTGAGTCAGCGTACCGGTCTTGTCAAGAACAACATGATTGACGCCTGAAAGCCCCTCCAGAGCCTCGCCATTGCGCACCAGCACACCATACTGGGCAGCCACACCGGCAGCAACAGCAATAGCCATCGGTGTCGACAAACCAAGGGCACAAGGACAAGTAATAATTAACACCGCTGTCGCTGCCAGCAATGCCGTATCAAAGCCTGATTGTAACCACCAGAAAAGTAGTGTCAGTGCCGATAGACTCAGGGTGACAGCGACGAAAACCGGAACAATACGGTCAACAAGCCGCTGGATCGGTGCCCGTGCCGCCTGCGCCGATTCAACGAGGTTAATGATCTGCGCCAATACCGTCGCCCCGCCCGTGCACTCTACACGCATCATCAGAGAACCTTCAGCATTGATCGTCCCGCCCACAAGAGAACTGCCCACTCGCTTGTGGATCGCCCTTGATTCACCTGTGATCATCGCTTCATCGACATGGGATTCGCCTGCAATGACTTCGCCATCGGCCGGCACTTTGTCTCCTGGGCGAATACGCAGTCGATCCCCCGTTCGCAATTGCTTGACCGAAACACGCCGTTCACTGCCGTCATCCGCTATGCGAATGGCCAGACGTGGCTGTAATTCAAGCAAGCGCAGAGATTCTGACGAAGCCTTGCGTAAGGCAATGGCCTCCAGATAACGCCCGACCAGGATGACAAACAAAAAGCTGACTACGGTATCGAAATAAACATGCACACCGCCGATGACCGTTTGCCAAAAAGAATAACTGAACGTCGCCAACAGGCCTGTGGCTATCGGCAAATCCATATCGAGACGACCGTGCCAGAGTCCTCGCCAGGCCGAGCTCAGAATCGGACCACCAGAATAGAGTAATACGGGAATCGCAATGGCGAGGCTGACCCAATGAAAATACTGGCGATATTCTTCGCTCATACCCGAAAAACCGCCGGCATAAAGAGCAATAGAGATCCACATGATATTCATAGCACCGAAACCGGCAAACCCCATACGAAAGAGTAAACGACGGTTATGCTGGCGCAACGCCCCTTCAACACGTTCCTGATCAAACGGCACGGCAACATAGCCTAATGTGGCCAGACGGCGAAGAATTTTCGATAACGTTATTTGGTCGGGCTGCCAGTGGATATGCAAACAGTGAGTCACCAGATTGACCTCGGCCTGGAGGAAACCCGGCAACGATAACAGAGCCTTTTCAATCAGCCAGACACAGGCCGAGCAGTGTACGCCCTCCACCATCAACCAGGCCTGGCAGGAACCATCAGTGAGCTTTTCAACAACGTCCTGCTGCACCTCTTCGAGATCATATTGATCCATATCGGATAAGGCTTCTGGTGGTGGCGACAGACAGGCCTCACGGCGAGACAGGCGTTGGTAAAAACCATCGAGTCCAGAGTCATGAATCACTGCGCAAATAGCCATGCAGCCACTGCAACAAAACAGCCGTTCCTGACCGGCTATCTGGCTCCGACAGGCTTGAGGGCCATCAGCCGGCAATGCGCAATGAAAACAGCAGCCCTCATGATCGCGACTATTTTTCGACAAAGACTCGCTCGGCAACATCAAATGTCTCGCCATTGGCGTCGATGCGGGCAATCAGATCCCAGTTCCCCGGATAGGGAAAAGAAAATGTCGCGACAAAGGTACCTTTATCCTGCTGCCGCATATGGATACGAAAGTCATGCTCAGCATTACTCGGGCGATAGGCTGTCAGAACAACCTGGCCATCATTGACCGTTTTATTATCATGGTCGACAACATAAAACCGCCCTTTGACAGGGGTATTAACCGTCATCGTTGACGGCAACAACAGATGCATCCGCCAAGCCTGATTTGATGCTTGCTTTCGGGCAGCCTTGTCATGAAAGTAATTCTTGCCGCGTTCGTAATAGTCCTGGGCAACAAGGTTCGGCGGAGAAATAAAGGCATAACTGATAAAGCCTATATTAACCAATACAGTAACGCCGACAACAGCAAGGATTGATCTCAGCCAAGGGCTGCGGAGGTCATCGCGAATTTGTTCACTGATCATGCCTTTGCCTCCTGCATTATTCTTGAACCGGCCCCATAAAATC
>JALWQD010000043.1 GCA_026994735.1 Gammaproteobacteria bacterium
CCGCCAGCGCTGCCGTACCCACAAAGCCTGTAATCAGCACCGGCGCTGAAAGAATCCCGTCTGAAATATGCATCGATCACTATCTCCTGTCAACCAGCCTGTTATTTGTCCTGCAGGCCGGCAGTCTGCTGCCGACCAGCCAAAACAAGACTATGCCTTTTTTTGTTGCTGTAGTTTGCGCGCCTGAAAAAAGAAGAACGCACCGAGAAGACCCGCGATTATACCGATACCACCGACAATATCACTGATACCGCGACGTTCCTTGAGCTCCGAAAGCCCGCGTACTAACGGTTTAATCGCCTCGCCAACCTCACGCCTTATCATGCGCTTCATCACCTTCTCACTGACGCCTGTCGTAGCCCCAGAAATATCGCCTTCACTGGAGGCGTTAGATACATCGCTAACGACATCATTGGCATCGGCCTGTCCTTCCACCTCAGCCGCAGAAAGCAGGTATTCAGTCTTGTGGCCCATGCTCGCATTGAGCGAGATTCGTAAATCCCCTTTTACCGCTGGCAAGGGGATAACGGCCTCTCCCAATTGGTTGGTACGCCCTTCCCAGAGCTTTTTCCCTGCCTCATCGTAAACAATCACGATGCTATTCATAGCCTTCTTGCCATCAGCAAAATAGCCTTCAAGAAAGATTTGCCTGTCTTCAACATAGGCGAACATATTGACCTTATGCGCCATCGCTGTGGCGCACGTAAGCAACAGCAGAAACAGCAAGACAAGCCTGAAAACTGCAGCCCGGGTTATCACCTGCGAGGAAGTCAGCGCGCAACGCTCCGGGAAAGATCGATTACCAGCAATTCCAACGAACACGATAGCATCCCTCTTCAGCAATAAACGTTCTTCAAATTTCATCATGCAACCGCTATTTCATATCATGGGTTTTAACCCAAAGCACAGCGCCAATTTCAATGGGATAGGCTTTACCCTCATGTGTAATCGTTTTGTCATCCTGACTCAGGGCAGCAAAGCCCCACCAGCCTGATTTCGGCATGGCATAAGTAAAAATACCGTTATCGTCAGTCAAAACAACCTGCGTCACCATAGGATCGGCATCCGCATGCATCTTGCCATTGGCAAAATATTCAACCTCAACAGGCGTTGCCGCAGCAGGCTTGCCGTTGAGTAAAACGCGGCCCTGAAAGACATTACCGGCATACAGGCCATAGGGGCGCGTCAGAGGCATAATCTCCGCTTTCATACCGACGGGCTGATCCCAGCCCTCTTCGAGGCCAAAAGCATTCACAATCACCTTGGTATAGTGAACAATAAATGACTCCTCAGCCGGCTCCCAATAGGGCTGGGGCTCCATGTAAAAAACATGGTCGCCGGGTTTTCTGAGCTTATAGTCAAGCGTATAACCTGTTCTTTGATTGCCTTCTGAATCTTTTCTGGTCACTGTCTGCAGCTGATCCCCGAGCTCTTTTTTAGTGCCGTTGACCATAACTCCCATGTGTACAGGCTTGGCCAGGTTCATGCCATTCCCCTCAAAGGGGTGCCAAAACATGGCATCGATCTTGAGCTTGCGTGATTCCGTCTGTTTAACCATGTCATCACTGGGAATCAGCATGCCAAAATGAGCCTTCGCCTGCAGGCTCACCAGGAGTCCGGCAGACAAAGCCAGGGACAACCATTTCCGTTTGTTGTTTTTTTTCATATTCATTGAACGCTCTCCAGCAAAGATTCAGATAAAAATAATTGATTAGAAATTCAACTGCCCGCGCAGGCCATAAACTGTAATCGTGGAACTGGCCCCGTCACCCCCATTGTTATCCAGGATCTGGATATCCGGCGTCAGGGTAAAATGGTCAGAAAAGCCGACCTTGTAGTAAAGCTCCAGATGAGTTTCATCATCGGGCGAGGCAATGCCAGCCGCATTCATTGCTGCCACGACGGCAGGGTTACCGTTGAGGTTAACGCTACCGTAGCCGATACCGAAGGCATCATCCTCACGCCCCCAGCGGCCACCCTCAATCACCGTCCCGAAACTCCAGGCAGATTCAACCTGATTCTCAAGAATGCCGTCATCCTGCGCTGAATAGCGTGCGAAAAAGCCAATATCATCGGCAATCGCCTGATCAAAACTCAAACCCCAGGCGCTATTTTCAGTCTCGGCATTTGATGAAATATTGGTATATCGCCGCTCATCGCGGATGACATAAAAACGA
>JALWQD010000044.1 GCA_026994735.1 Gammaproteobacteria bacterium
GGCGTCGACTTGGTATTATTTTTCAGGATAACCGCTTGCTGAATGACCGCACTGTTTTTGATAATATCGCCCTGCCCTTGATTATCGATGGGCAGCATCGTCAGCGTGAGATTCGTCGCCGTGTCCATGCTGCCCTTGATATGGTTGGCTTGTTGAGCAAGGAGGCACAATCACCGCAGGGACTCTCCGGTGGTGAGCAGCAGCGTGTAGGAATAGCCAGAGCCATCGTCAATAAGCCACCATTATTGCTTGCTGATGAGCCGACCGGAAATCTGGATCCGGAGTTATCGGAAGAAATCATGCAGCTTTTTACCGCATTGCAGTCTGTTGGCATGACCGTGTTGATTGCCAGTCATGATATTGCCCTGCTTGATCGTTTGGGGCACCGCCGTTTGCATCTGCAATCGGGATGCCTGGTGGCCGAGCAGCCGGCTGGTTTCGTCTGATGTCACGACGACCCCAGCGTCGTGGCGCCTCTGTGCGCCGCCGCGATAGCACAGCAGCAGGGCCACGCTTGTGGCCCACATGGCGGCCCGGTGCATATGTTCTTGCTCATCTGCGGGCCTTTTTTTACAGCCTCGGGCGCTTGGCCAGAGAGCCCTTGGCGAGCTGGCTGACGGTCTCGATTATCGGCATTGCCATGGCCCTGCCTGTTGGTCTCCATCTGGTATTGAAAAATCTCGACGCGCTGGCGGCGAACTGGCAAGGGGTTGAACAGATATCCCTTTTTTTAAGCCCTGACTTTCAGTTGACAGAACTGCCCGAATTAAAACGCCAGCTGGGTATTGTTATAGAGACCGATGCTGTCGATTATCTGAGTCCGCAGCAGGCACTGACCGAATTTCGTCAATATGCGGGGGTTGATGCAGCCATTGACCTGCTCGGTGAAAATCCTTTGCCTGCAGTCCTGGTCGTGCACTCGGCGACTGATCTGCCGCACGATACTGTCGCGTTGAATGTGCTTGTGGAACGTCTTTCGGCGATAGATGCCGTCGAACAGGTTCAGCTCGATATGCGCTGGGTGCAACGCCTGCAGGCAATGAATGATCTCGGGCGCCGTATCACTATTGTCCTGACAACCTTGTTCGGCTTGGCTGTGCTATTGGCCATTGGTAACAGTATTCGTATTGAGGTACAGGTTCATAGTGATGAGATTGCCGTTGAGAAACTGGTCGGGGCGACGGATGCTTTTATCCGTCGCCCCTTTCTCTATACCGGCGCCTGGTTGGGTTTGCTCGGTGGTGGTGTGGCCTTGATGTTGGTCTGGGTTTCAGGGGTCTATTGGCACCAGCCGCTGGCAGCGGTATGGCGTTTGAGTGGTAGCTCTTTAGCCTTGCAAGGCCTCGATTTTCAGATGGTTGAGGAAATTATTGCCATTGCTGTCCTACTCGGTATTGGCGGCGGGTGGCTCGCTGTTGTCCGCCAATTGCGGCGTATAGAGCCTGCCTAAGGTGCTGCGAATGAGTGCTCATCATTACCCTTTTTTTGCTACAGCGCGTCCGCGTCTACTTCACCTGTGCGGATGCGAATGACCTGATCTATCTGGCTGACAAAAATCTTGCCATCACCAATCTTTCCTGTACAAGCAGCTTCCCGGATAGTGTCAGTAACACTATCAACGATATCGGCACGGACAGCGACTTCAACACGAATCTTGGGCAAGAAATCGACCACATATTCGGCACCACGGTAGAGTTCGGTATGACCCTTCTGGCGTCCGAAACCCTTGACTTCGGTGATCGTCAGGCCGTTGAGCCCGATAGCATGCAGGGCATCTTTTACATCATCGAGCTTATAGGGTTTGATGATTGCAGTGACTAGCTTCATAAGCCTCTCCCGTGTTTTTCTGATAATGCCCGATCACGGGCCACTGACGATATCATAGCGCATCAATGAGCGATGGGTAATAGGTTTGCCATCCCGGCCCGAGTGCACATGTCTCTGTTTCATGGTTGACTGATATTGTTGCTGTGATCACTGTCCGGGAAAGTGCCAAAGTTTGGTCGCCTCATGCAGGATGAAGTCGTGAAAGGTATGAGCCATTGGCGACAAGCGTTTTGCCCGTCCATGGACGAGATACCATTGGCGCATGATTGGAAATGACTCGACATCAAGGATGGCCAGTCGGTGAGTTTCCAATTCCAGTTCCAGGGTATGTAATGACACAATGCCCAGACCCAGGCCGGCTTGAACCGCCTGTTGGACGGCTTCGTTACTGCGCATTTCCATGCGTGTATTGAGGTCGAAACCACCTTCGGTAAGGAAGCGCTCAATAGCAATTCGGGTGCCAGAGGCGCGCTCACGGACGACGAACGGCTCCCGTGCCAACTCATCAAGCGTCACCTGTTTGCGAGCGACAAGTGGGTGATGTGGTGCCGCGATGACGACGAGAGGGTTATCCATAAAAGGTTCTGCGATCACATCGAGGCCTGCGGGCGGCTGGCCCATGATGACCAGATCGGTTTCGTTGTTTTCGAGTTTCTTGATCAGCCCTTCGCGATTGGTAACGTCAAGACTGATTTTCAATTGCGGAATACGTTGACCAAAGGCGGCGAGGAGGCGTGAGCAGAAGTAATTGGCTGTGCTGGCGACAGTGATATCAAGGCGGCCGCGGCGAACACCTTTCAGCTCCTCGAGGACGGCTTCGGCTTCAGCCAGCTGCTGCGTGATCGCCCGGCTGTAGTGAAGTAATTCTTCTCCCGCCTCGGTGAGATAAATCTTTTTACCGATTTGCTCAAAGAGTGGCAAGCCGGCATTTTCTTCAAGTTGTTTGATTTGCATCGAGACAGCAGGTTGACTGAGGAAGAGGCTTTCCGCCGCGCGCGTATAGCTGCTATGTTGAGCGACAGCCTGAAAGACGCGAAGTTGGCGAAAGGTGACTTGCATGATCCCAATTCTACCATAAACAATTGCTGATGATTTTGATAAATATAAATTGCTTAATATTATGGCCGGTCTGGGCTATGATGACAGCTGATCAACAGGTGAGCGATGGAGTTAATCGATGACCGATACGGAACAGTTCAAGATACAAGATGAGCCTTTTTATGAAGAGCAAGGCGATGAAGTCGGGCTTTATGAGGCAGCCTATGCGGCGCGATTGCCGGTGATGGTCAAGGGGCCAACTGGTTGTGGCAAGTCTCGTTTTATTGAATATATGGCCTGGCGTCTCAAGCGCCCATTGATTACGGTGGCATGCAATGAGGACATGACAGCCTCCGATCTTGTCGGCCGCTACCTGCTGGATGCCCAGGGGACGCGCTGGCTTGATGGGCCTCTCACTACCGCCGCTCGCATGGGCGCTATTTGTTATCTTGATGAGGTTGTTGAAGCGCGTCAGGATACGACGGTTGTCATCCACCCTTTGACCGATCACAGGCGCACGCTGCCACTTGATAAAAAGGGCGAACTGATTGAAGCACACAAGGATTTTCAGCTGGTCATTTCCTATAACCCGGGTTACCAGAGTTTGTTGAAAGACCTGAAACAGTCGACCAAGCAACGTTTTACTGGCTTTGAGTTTGATTACCCCTCGGCAGAACTGGAAATTGCCATTCTGGTCAAGGAGACGGGGATTGATGCGAGCATTGCCGGGCAGCTGGTCAAGATTGGTGAAGTGGCGCGTAATCTCAAGGGCCATGGGCTTGATGAAGGCATCTCGACCCGTTTGCTGGTTTATGCGGCTACGTTAATGAAGGGGGGAGTCGCTGCCCAGCCGGCCTGCCAGATGGCTCTCGTTCGTCCGATTACCGACGATGCGGATATCCGCGATACCCTTGATCATGCTATCCGCTCGGTTTTTGGCTAGATACGACAGGGCAAGCTGATGATTCCGGAGGCTCTGGCTCCCTACTGGCAATTGCTTGGCACCCGTTTTCCGGAGGTTGAAGCTGTTTTTGCCGAGTGCATGGAAGAGGCGCAAAAGTGTCTTTCCAAGGCCGGTATTGAGAGCTATCTTGAGTGCGCTGCCTTTCTCGGGAAAATGGGACGGGGTGTCGAACCGCAGCTGACCTTTCTCGAAGAAGCTCCCCGAATGGCTGTCGTCGCCGGTGAAAGTGTCATGCCTGCAGTACGTGATTTTGCCTTTCATCTCTCCTGTAATACCAATGGGCCGGCTATTGTTCCTTTTTTACAGACGCTGGCGCCGATTGCCGAAAGACTGAGGTCACAGGAGCTGTTTAGCCATTATCTGGAAATGATCCGCGATTTTGCCCAGCGCACCAGTACATCGGTTCATGGTGGTGGCAAGGCGACAATTCCCAGTCCGAGTTTACCGGATTTGTTGATGCAGATTCCGCGCTTGCTCTCCATCGTTACCCTTGATGGCCTGCAGAACTGGATTAACTATGGCATCCGTCATTACCATGACCATCCGGAGCGCCAACGGGATTTTTTTCAGATGCAATCGGCAGATGCCCATGCTGTGATTCAGCGGGAACGTCATGGCTGCCTGTTTATTGACCACGAGCGTATGCTTGCCCTCTATTTGCACGGCTTCTGGCAGCATGATGATCGCCTGATTCCCTATTCCCTGGCTTTTGATGAGCTGCGTAAACCGATGCCCTATTTCGATGAGGCGGGTTTTCGCATACCTGATGTCTACGATGAACAGGCTGCAGTCAATGGTATCGATCGTTATCGATTGGCGCTGGCTCATATGGCCGGACATCGCCGTTGGAGTCAGGCGATGATCGCCGATAACTGGAGTCCTTTTCAGCGCATTGCCGTGGAGCTTTTCGAGGATTGCCGTATCGATACGCTGATTTGCCGTCGCTACCCTGGTTTGCGTGCATTGATTCTGGCCTTGCATCCGCAGCCTGATCCGGCAGCGCTGTTGACAACGGATAAATCGACTCTCCGCCTGCGCTTGGCGGTTGTTTCCCGTGCTTTGCTAGACCGTGATTATATGGCCGCACTAGCAGATGACACGGTGATGCACTTTGTCGAACGTTTTGATGCTGTGCTCAATGACGGATATGGCAGTAGTCGTGAAATGGCGGACCTGGGTTTGCTGTTTATTGCCCGTACGCGGCGTGAGACGGATTTTCTGCCGCAGATTATCTTTGACGATACAGAGGTTGATTATCGTGATGATAATCGCCACCTGTGGATGTTTATTGAAGCCGGTGAGGATGAGCCTGAAGATGAGGCCCCGAGAGACGATGCCAAGGAAGAGGAAATCCCTGAAGGTCTGCCGCCAAGGCACTATGATGAATGGGATTATGTGACACAGACCTATCGGCCTGACTGGGTCAGTCTCTATGAATTACTCCATCCAATGGGCGTGGCCAGCGATATTGACCGTCTTCTCGACAAGCATGCGGCATTGGCCAAACGTTTGAAGCGCCTACTCGATATGGTCAAGCCACAAGAGCGTGTCCGTATCCGCTATCAGGAAGAAGGCAGTGAGCTTGACCTTGATGTCGCCCTGCGCTCTATTATTGACTATCGCAGTGGCGCAGAGCCGGACCCGCGGATCAATATGAGCCATCGCACGGATGGTCGTAATATTGCTGTATCGTTATTGCTGGATTTGTCTGAGTCATTATCAGCACCTGTCAAGGGCAGCGAACAGACCTTGCTTGAGCTGAGTCGCGAGGCAGTGTCTCTGCTTGCCTGGTCGATTGAGCAGTTGGGCGATCCACTGGCCATCGGTGGTTTTCATTCGAATACCCGTCACGATGTCCGTTATATGCATCTCAAGGGGTTTAGTGAACACTGGGACGAGCAGGTGAAGGGGCGTTTGGCGGCGATGGATAGCGGCTATTCGACGCGTATGGGCGCTGCCATGCGTCACGCAGCGCACTATTTGAAGGCGCAACAGACCGATAAGAAATTATTGCTTGTGCTGACCGATGGCGAACCGGCCGATATTGATGTCAAGGACGGGCGCATGCTCATCGAAGATGCCCATCGGGCAGTACAAGAGCTTGATAGGGAGGGAATCTATAGCTATTGCATCAATCTTGATCCCTCTGCCGATGAATATGTCAGTGATATTTTTGGCAAACAATATTCCATTATCGATCATGTCGAGCGCCTGCCCGAACGTTTGCCGGAACTCTTTCTCTCGTTGACGCGCTAATTGGCCGTGTCAGCTGAGGAGACACATGTTGACCTCATTCGTCATGGGGAACCAGTTGGTGGCCATCGCTATCGTGGTTCCGGTGTCGATGATCCCCTCAGTGACCGTGGCTGGCAACAGATGTGGCAGGCTGTGGGGACAGGCCCTGTTAGCTGGACACAAATTGTCAGCTCACCCTTGCAACGCTGTTATGCCTTTGCCGAGGCGCTGGCCGAACGCGAAGCCCTTCCTTTAAGTTACGATGACGATTTACGCGAGGTCGGTTTTGGTTGCTGGGAAGGCCTTCGTCGCGCCGACGTGCAGCGGCAGGACAGTGATGCCTATGCGGCTTTTTATCGCGATCCTGTTGGTCAACGACCTGCCGGAGCCGAGGATCTGGCTGTTTTCAGTGAACGGACAACAACGGCCTTGCAACGTGTCGTTAATGAATATGCCGGTGGACATATCCTGATTGTTGCCCATGCCGGTGTCCTGAGGGCGATTACGGCCTATTGTCTGGCAGCTCCTCTCGCCAGTATCTATCGCCTGCGTATCGACAATGCCGCCTTTGTTTCCATTACCATTCAGTCGCAGGGTGAATGGGTCGTCAGTGCTGTCAATCGGCAGAAATTGTAGCGGCTTTTTTGTTGCGAAACATTGGCGGACTGGTGCTGGCCTTCGTTTCCGGTGTGTTACAGGAGGGATAGGCGATCTGGCTATGTTACTACCGGCATTCTTTTCTTCTTCTACGGACGTTTTCGGGAATCGTTTTTGGCGCTGCTTTAGCGTGTCTTCAGTCGTACCAAGGGTGGCTGACTTTTTTCTCAGGAAGCTGCCTGGCGCATGAATTCACCGCGTGCGACCATCCAGGCAGCGACTGCTGTTACCGGCAAGGGTTTTGAAAAGTAGTATCCTTGCCCGAAATCACAATTCAGGCGTTGCAAGTGTTCCAGGCAATGGCGGTCTTCAATGCCTTCAGCAATGACTGCCTGGCCCATATTGTGAGCGATGTCGATGACTGATCGAACGATGACCTCATCGCTGGAGTTATCGAGCAAATGGGTGACAAAGCTTTTATCAATCTTGATGGTTTGTGTTGGCAGCTGTTTCAGATATGCCAGCGAAGAAAAGCCTGTACCGAAATCATCGATCGACAGTGAGACGCCTAGTTTGTGCAGTTCAGTTATCGTCTCACGGGTCTGTGGCGAATTGGTCATCATATTGCTTTCAGTGATTTCGATGTGCAGTTTTTCCGGGTTAAAACCGTATTTTGCCAGGATTCTGGAGACATTGTTGACGAGATAATAATCCTGGATATCCTGGGCTGTCATATTGACAGACAGTTGCAGTTCCGGGTTAAAGTCCTGCCATTGCTGGAATTGGCTGATTGCGGTATCGAGCATCCACAGTGTTAGCTCCTTGATTAATCCTGTCTGTTCAGCAACCGCTATGAACTCATCGGGAGGAATGATACCCAACTCCTCATCGTGCCAGCGTGACAGCGCCTCAAAGCTGCAGACGCGACCTGAATGAAGATTGATAATCGGTTGGAAATATAGAGCTAAGGACTTGTTATGTATCGCCTCGTAAAGCTTGCGGGTAATCGTTAGTTTTTCGATCGAATAGATGTCCTGGTCGGGGTCGTAGATGGAAAAATGACAGGGGTCTTTCTTGGCACTATACATGGCGATATCGGCCTTCTGAATCAAGCTGTCACAATCCTGCCCATCGAGAGGAAATTGTGCAATGCCGATGCTGATGCCAACCTTGAGATCATAACTGTCGATCGATAACGGTGTTTTCATGCATTCAATAATGCGCAGGGCTGTGCTTTTTGCGCCCTCAAAATCGATGTCAGCCAGGACAACGGCAAATTCGTCACCGCCGAGTCTGGCGACAAAATCCATTTCACGAATAGCCTTCTGAAGTCGTGGTGCGAGAGTCTGCAGGAGTTGGTCACCAAAGTGGTGTCCCAGCGTGTCATTAATTTCCTTAAACTGGTTCAGGTCCATGAGCAGCAGCGCCAGCGTGGAATTTTTGCGTTTCGCATGGGCAATGGTGCGGGGCAGGGTTTCGTATAACAGTGCCCGGTTAGGCAGGTTGGTGAGCGGGTCATGAAGGGCGTCATGGCGCTGTTGCTTGGCTACCCGTTTAATTTCCTGGATAGTCGACAGGCTTAAGTTGAGAATGATGATGACAAAAAAACTGCCAATAAACAGTAGACCTGAGACGATAAGGTCAAGCGTGCTTGGTTGCGTCGTCGTGATGCTGCTGATGGTGAGAATAATGTAAGCAATAATAAACAGACAAATCAGGCCAGCGAGAATTTTCCAGGCCCTTTTTTGTTGGACTGTGTTCTGAGCCTTGCAAATAAGACAGGCAGGCCGTAGTGCCATCATCATGATGGTTGTCCCTGCGAGGGTCAGAGCGATGGCAACGAACTGTAATGACATACCGCTATTATCGGATTTTGAAGGGAAAACTGTAGCGGCAGAGGCGTCATGAACAGTGCAGTGTGCCTGAGTTGGCCATAATGCGGGCGGCTTTACAAGCTGCCCTGTTTGTCTGTCGACTGTGGACGAGAATCGTTAACAGTCCGTGCCAGGCTTATGTGTCAATTTTGGCTGCTTCGCCAGAGACCCTTTCTTTAAGTATCAGTGGCCTGCAGAAGCCGGGCGAGCCGGTGGTAGTCGTGCAATGCAAGTTGTTCGGGACGCTGCCCAG
>JALWQD010000045.1 GCA_026994735.1 Gammaproteobacteria bacterium
GCATTGTTGTTACCGTCCTCGATATGCGTACTTTGTTGGGTATCGCCAAGGTCGATATTGATGAATCATCACGGATTATTATTGCTGACTCTGCTGGCCAGACAGTTGGTTTGCTTGTCGATAGTGTTGCCGAAGTTGTCTATTTGCGTGCTGCGGATATAGAAACGGCACCGAAGGTGGGTAAAGATGAGGGGTCGAGTCTGGTCCGCGGGGTTTATAGCAATGATGATGGCTTGTTGATCATGATCGATATCGAACCCTTAATGAGTATGACAGCGGGCGTTGCCATCGGTGACTAATGCCGTCCGCGGGAGAGTGAATCAATGACATTTACAGGGCTGTCTGTGCTGCTTGCAGTTGTCGGTGCGGCGAACCTTTATCTTTTAGTGTTGCTGTTTCGTTATCTGCGCACGGCGAGTGCGGAGCAGCTTGAGTCTGGTCGACGGTTACAGGTGATTTCCGATGATTCAGATGCCCTTTGTCAGGGGATGATCCGAATGGGTGAGCAATTGCAACGACTGGAGGTGCAATTGTCGCGTTTGGGAGAAAGGCAGGAACGCCGTGAACTGAGTGACCCCCTTGAGCGTGAATATGGTCTGGCCGAGAAAATGCTTGCCAGTGGTGAGCCGCTGGAAAGAATAATGTCTGAGTGTGGCATGGTGCGCAGTGAAGTCGAGTTATTGATGCGGATGCACGAAAAAAAGTCTCAGGCAGGTTTTGTACGCACAGCCCAACACTGAACGACCCGGGGCGGTGTTGCTTTGGCAGTTGACAAGCAGCGCCTGGCCAATCACCATGTTCTGCCTACTTGCTGGCTCTGAATAGGTATTTCCTTGATGAAAAAAAGATTCATGTCGTGGCCGTTTGCTGTTGTGACTACGTTGTTGTTGGCTGTCAGCGCCTATAGTCAGGCGGAAGAGACAGTGCCCACTGCTGTCAATGATATGCTCGCACGCATTCTGCCGGGACAGGTGGATGCCCACGTGAAGGCGACACCGCTAGACGGTCTCTACGAGGTTACCTACGGTGGCGAGGTTTTTTATCTCAGTCAGGACGGTCGTTTTATGCTCCGTGGTGATCTCCTCGATATGACTTCGATGCGAAACCTCAGTGAAGAGCGGCGCAGTGCCTATCGCCTACAGTTGATCAATGAAATTAATCCGGCTGAGACGATTAACTACGCTCCCAAGGACAAGCCTGCGAAGCATATGATCTATGTTTTTACCGATATTGATTGCCCTTATTGCCGTAAGATGCATAGCCAGATGGCAGATTATAATCGTTTGGGCATTGAAATTCGTTACCTGGCCTACCCCCGTAGCGGGATCAATACCCCGTCTTATTACAAGGCTGTTAATGTCTGGTGCGCAAAAGATCCCCGGCAAGCGTTAACATTGGCCAAGCAGGGCGAAAAATTGCCCAAGCAAGACTGCGATAACCCGGTCAAGAAAGATATGGCCCTGGCCGACAAGTTTGGCGTTGATGGTACGCCAACCTTGATTCTTGCCGATGGCTCGGTGATTCCTGGTTATGTTGAACCCGAGCGCCTGCTTAGCTTTCTTCAGCAGCGCACAAGACATTAATGCTATTTCTGCGCTGAGGACTGGCGGGGATAGCTAATTCAAGAGTGATAAGGCTGGCTGCTTTGTTTGCGAATACGGCAGCGGCAGGCCGGCTATCTGAAACACGCCTTCGCCATTAATTTTTATCAAGGCTGGCAGCAAGGGCGGCGGCGAGATCAATTTCGACACTGCTGGCTATTTCAGTAAAGACTATGATTAAGCGTATGGTTTTCCCGTGACCCCATATGCTTTGCAGGCCTCGGGCGTAGAAACCCAGTTGTTGTGCATGTTGGCTGGCGCAGTGATAGGCATCACTGTCATCTGGCAGGCGTTGGGTTTTGTAGTCGACGATAGTGATTTCATGATCATCGACGAGTAATCGATCGATAATGCCGTGGTGTCTTTGGCCTTTTTCCCGAAAGTGAATGGGGATTTCGTTGTATGTTCGCAAGCCCGCCCGCTGTCGAAAGAGCCAGTTGAGGTCGGGGGAGCAGATAACGTTGCCGGCTTCTTCTTGCCAGGCCGTTAAACGCGGGTCATCGTTGTCGAGCTGGAGTTCACGCGCAAGTTGTTGATGGCATTGTGCCTGTTGCGGGGCACCATTATCCCTGC
>JALWQD010000046.1 GCA_026994735.1 Gammaproteobacteria bacterium
GTTATCGATAACGATACTGACGAGGAGCTTCTTGCCCTGCTGTTGCCTGCTAATCACCAATAGTGCCGGCATGCTGAGATCTTCTTTTTCCATATAGCGTTTGTAATTTACCCGCCAGCCATCCCGCTGCTGTGCTGCCAAACGACCCTGCTCATCCCAGACAAGCTCTGCTCGTTGTTGCGCACGCCCCGGCAACCATTGTTGCAATCCAGCGACAGGCAACTGCCAACCAAAGGCCATTCGCAATAACTCGCCAGCATCGCTGGCAAAAACATCTGCCTCTCCTGGCCGCAAGAGCCGGGCATGGACGAGTGACTGCTCAACAACGGCCAGCGTCCGCCCCCATGGCCCTGATAACAACAGCCGATACTCACCGGGAGAAGACTGGCACCATTTGAATTTTAGCTGCCAGGATTTTCCGGCCAAACGAATGGCCAGACGCCCCTGAGCAGACCAGCTGGATAGCGTCGCCAATAACTGCGCTCTGTGTCGGTCCGGGGCATTGCCTACCCGCCCTGGCTGCTCATCAACGACAGCACAGGAAAACAGCAGCAGCGAAACAAGCGACATCACGATCAAGTGCTGGTATTGCCGCTGGGCCATCTCTCATCTCGCCTCTCAAACAGTCACTGCGGCCTAGAAATCACGCTTTCGGCCCTTCAGGGAATAAAGCGTCGCATCGTTTCGAGCAAGATATCATCATCAGGGAATTCAGCGAGGGCCTTTTGCCAAATAGTGCGCGCTTGCGCCTGTTTGCCATCAACCCAAAGAACCTCGCCAAGGTGGGCGGCAACCTCATTATCCATCCTGCGCTGCAGTGATTTCTGTAGAAAAGGCAAGGCCTCCCCTGTTCGCCCAAGCTTATAGAGCACCCAGCCCATGCTATCGAGGATAGCGTTATTATCCGGCGATTGATCATAGGCCTTCTGGATATATTCAAGCGCCTCCTGATAGCGTTCCGTCCGATCCGCAAGCGTATAGCCCAAGGCATTAAGCGCGTTAATATTATCGGGCGACTGATGCAGTATAGAGTGCATATCGTCCTCAAATATCTGCAAGTTCCCCTGACGCTCAGCCAACATCGCCCGGGCATACAAAAGATCAATATCCGCCGGATAATCCTTCAGTGCCGTGGCATAGACGGCCAACGCATCAGCCATTCTCTGGCTACTAGCCAGCAGTTCAGCCTCAACTAGAAAAAGCCGCTTTGCTTCCGCATGAAAATTACCCCGTAACTCGGCGAGCAACTTGCGCGCACCGTCTATACCACCCTGCTTGGCAATCAAAACTGCCTGTCGCGTGCGCGCTTCGACAAAATTGGCACTCTGACCTACCGATGCATAGTAAGCGATTGCCAACGGCCATTGCTGTCGCTTTTCTGCCAACCAGCCGAGATAAAAAGCCACTTCATCACGATGCTGCCCCATCGACTGTAATCGTCGCAGGTAAATCTCGGCCTCATCAAGCTGCTGGATCTGCAAATTCAACACGGCCAAAGCATAAAGAATATCGGTATCCTGCGGGTGACGTTTAACCAGTCCCGAAAAATCTTGCAGCGCCGCTTCATATTGGCGGTTTTCCATCAACAAACGAGCCTGTAGCAGACGCAAGGGATCATCATCGGGGTTCGCATCAACGCTGGCTTTCAGAAAGGCCAGCGATTCTTCCTGACGTTTCAGTAACTGTAACAAACGCACCTTCATAACGATCGTCTGATAATGATTCGGACGCTGCAACAGCACCTGTTCGATTTCCTGCAATGCCTCTTCTGCCCGGCCGAGACGGGAAATCAGATGAGCATGGGTAAATTGTGCAGCCAATGCCTGTGGATGACGATTGATATAAGCAGCAAAAACCTGCGCAGCCACCTCTACCGCTTGGCGTCCCGGCGGTATCATGGTCGTATACCAGCTATAGCGTTGTGCCAGATCGACATCACCCGGCCAGTTATCTGCCCGCTCGAGAGCATTCACAGCCGCCTCAACATCCCCTTGCCGAGTGCGGGCGATGGCCAACATCTGCCAAGCACCGATATCTTCCTCATCCTGGGCAATCCACAGGCGACTGCTTTCAACCAGCACGGCAGGGTCGGACGATAACAGTGCTACCTGGGCAGCTCGACGAATTAAACGAGGGTCCAGAATCTCGTGTGCA
>JALWQD010000047.1 GCA_026994735.1 Gammaproteobacteria bacterium
GCGGCAATGCGATACGCCACATCCTTGCCGACCAATCAAGACCGAGCAAGGCGGCCCCCTCATGCTGCTCTCTCGGCACACCGGCAAAAGCCTCCTGTGCCAGGATCATCAATGTTGGCAAAATCATCAGCGCCAGCAGCAAACCTGCGGCCAGCAGGCTGCGGCCCGTCAGAAGGTCGAAACCGGATTCAAGAAAGGGTAACAATAACCACATGCCGAGGAGACCGTAAACCACCGAGGGTACGGCCGCCAGCAATTCCATAACCAGACGGACAACATTGCGGTAACGGCAGTCAAGCAGTTCAGCATTGAAGATCGCCGCAGCAAGCGCTAGCGGCAACGCGACCAGCAATGCCAGCAACACAGTCCACAGCGTCCCGAGCAATGCCGGCAAGAGACCGAATAAATCCTCATAGGGATACCACTCACTCTCCAGTAATGACTGCAAACCATATTGCGTCAAAAACGGCCAAGCGGCTTGCAAGAGATAAACAACAACCAGGCCAAGCAGCAGCAGAGTCGACAATGCGCTTAGACGCAGGAACAGCCGCAACATACTAGAAACCGGGCAAGCGCAGGGTGCAGCCCCTGTCAGCAGGAAAAACCGTGGGCGGTCGCCATTGTCCCTGCCACACGGGGAACGAGACAAGCGGCGACGAAAAAGCGTCACCTGCTTGCAGAAAGCAGCCCTTTGATCCTGGTTTCACGGTCGTTTCGGGGCACATATCCAGCCTTTCAAGAGGCCACGCAAGCGCATATCAACAAGCAAACTCCTTGACCGGCACACAGGCCTGGCCCATCTACTTGACCGGCAAATAACCGACCTTGGCAACAATTGCCTGGCCTTGCCGTGATAACAGGAAGGCAACGAAATCACGCACTTCTGCCGGCGCATCGTGGCGAATGATTATATTCAGCGCCCGCTGAATCGGATAGCGTCCATCGGCAATATGCTCCCGATTAGGCTCAACCCTGCCAGCGTCAGTATCAATTGCCAGGGCACGCACATCATCGTTCAACCAAGCCATCGACAACATGCCAATGGCCTGATCACTGGCCGCGACAGCAGCCTGCTCTTCATTATTGGAACCTGAAATAATCGATGCTCCAGGCGCCCGCGCATGGGCACTGCCCAGCACAGCTTTGGCAAAGACATGACGTGTTCCCCGCGAAGGTTCCTTGTCGATAACCAGAATCTTCGCATCCGGACCACCGAATGCTTGCCAGTTTCGAACCTCACCCCGGTAAATTTTAGCCATTTGGGGCAAACTTAAATGGCTGACACCGTGCCGGTAAACAGACTTTGAAACGACCGCAGCAACCGCATCACGGCCGATGGCAAACACCTCGACAGCCCCGCCCAATGCTTTCTTTTCGCGCTCGGAAAGATCACGTGATGCCATACCAATATTGGCTGTTCGCTGACGAATACTGGCAATACCAACACCAGAACCACCGCCTGAGACGGTCACAGTCAAATCCGCATGACGGTGACGGTAAACCTTCGCCGCCTCAGCAACAATCGGCAACACTGTCGTCGAACCAACCACGGTAATTGTCCCGCTGGCAAAAGCGGGCATGAGACTCGTTACGCTGAGCAAGATAAACACAAACAGTCGTGACATCTACCGCCATCTCCTTTCTTCATCAATCGACCGGATCAAGCAGTCAGTCGCCGACAGGTGGCCAAACTTACACCGCAAACGAAAGATAAAATCACAGCCACGGAGTCAAGGATAGTTTAAGATTCCGTCATCCGGATCAAAACCAGCAGGATGACCATGACACGTAACAACAACGCCGCCTATAACGAAGCCGTCACCGGTGAGGAAAAACTTATTCTCTATCATTTCCCCTATTGCCCCTTCTGCGTCATGGTACGCCGCAGTATCGAACAACTCGGACTGCTTATCGAAGAACGTGACATTCGCCGCAACCGCGCCTATGCCGAAGAACTCTATAAAGGCGGCGGCCGCACCACAGTCCCCTGCCTGCACATCACATGGCCCGACGGCACTGCCCACTGGCTCTACGAATCACGCGACATCATCGCCTGGCTGGAACGCTACGTCGACGCCAAAAGCCATCTCTAGGCAGACAACCGCAGAGCCCGCCCACCTTCCAGGAGCGGCCATCACG
>JALWQD010000048.1 GCA_026994735.1 Gammaproteobacteria bacterium
ATTTTACCCCGACCCGAATGGCACTTACTTAAGCTTCTTGGGATGGCCAAAGTTTAGCACTTGTTGCCGAGCTTGCTGTCTCGGTTTTAGAAGCAACGGATAAGCTTTAGGCCGCCGTTTCACAGCTCTTGGTTCAATACGCCCCGGGCGGTTGCCCACTCGCTGTTGAGTCATGAGTTCAAACAACTGCAGATACTCTTCGACCTCCGGGACCTGTACTCGCTGACACCAGAGAACCCAGAGCTGCAGGCAATGTTTAAAACTCAAACAGCGTGGCAGAACATCTGCGAGTACAGCAGACTGAACCATTAGCAATCGAATCAAGTTGTAGCCCAAGAGCGTTACCCAGATCTCCTTAATCGCCATTTCCGGTGTCTTACAACTCAATATGTTCATCCCCATCGTGTCTTTGATATTCCGGATGTCCAGTTCGACCTGCCATCGTTGTTTGTAGAGATCGCCCAACTCAGATTTGTGGATTGCAGGGTCACAGATTGTCGTCACCAGCACTCGACCACCCGTCTTGCATTCTCGTATCCTGATTGAAGCTGGTGCAGCCGCGTATTCTTCCTCTGTCATCCAATCAGGCTTCTGACGAGGCTTGGTGATATCAACGATGTGATCTCGCTCAGCCAATCGCCGACCTTGGCGAAAGTCGGTGCTGCGACGACGTGCGCCTTGTTGCTCCATGACAAGATCAACGCCTTTGGCAATCATCGCTGCCATGAAGAAGTAGGTCGCATAAAATGCATCGCCAATAAGGAGATCCCCGGGTTCAAAGCTATCTTGCATTGAACGTATCAATCCTTGTTCACCACTACCTTTTCCGTTGAATTTGCCGATGGCTGCGTTAAGCAGCGCACCGCTACCCAGACAAGTAATACCAACAAGACGGCAGATGGGAAAGCCCAGCCCAGGAAGTTGCCCACCTTGTTGTGGAAACTCCGCCTGGTTGACTTCAGTATCAGGCATGGTGACCGTTGTACCGTCCACGAGCAAAACACGACGCTGATGCCAGCGCCAAATGTCAGGACTAGATTCACTCAATGAGGTCCCGACAAAACGGGCCAAACGTTCTACCATCTCTTGTGGTAGTCGTTGTCTCGCACGACAATAACCGCCTGTATGGGTACTGCATGGGGCCAACCCCATCGTTATATTTTTGATGGCAGCCTGGTTAACAATTTGTTGGCACGACTGGTCGGAATTCATTACCTGAGCCAAAAATAGCGTTAGGGTTTCTGTTGGTGGAAACAGGCGTTCACGATGTTCAGGCAGACAGGCTTCAACCTCATCGAACAATGCTGGACTGGTGAGCAAGTTGAAGAATTGCAACTCGTCGGTGGAACGGTGCAAATTAACACGATGTTGTTGATGCTTCTTTGCTGCTGGCGTAGCATTCATGATAGATCGACTCCTTGTGGCTTGTTTCTTTCGCAATTAACAATTTACCACTTTGAGTCGATCTTTCTATATTTTAATCAGAGACTTATCCTTAAGTAAGTGCCATTCTACTCCCACCCCAATTTTGATGTTATTATCATCCGCGGTTACCTTGAACCTTTACCACGTTCGTCAATGAAAAAAAGAAGAGGAAGACACCATGGATATCGCACTGTTTTCGAGTTACGGGCTTGACTATTTGTTTCGCTGGGGTCACTTCCTGGCAGGTATCACCTGGATCGGAATCCTGTATTATTTCAATTTCATTCAGGGTGAATATTTCAAGGAAGCCGAGGATTCGCATCGCTCGGGCGCTATCCAGAAACTGGTGCCGCGAGCTCTCTGGTGGTTTCGATGGGGCGCCATGTTCACCTTTCTGACGGGTGTAGCCATGCTCGCCTATCGTGGCGCCGGCGTGACCTATGACATCAGCATCGGTGCCACTATGGGTACGCTGATGTTCCTCAATGTCTGGCTCATCATCTGGCCAAACCAGAAAATCGTCATTGCCTCCGCGACCCAGGTTGCGCAAGGTGGTGAAGCGCTCCCGGAAGCAGGGACGGCAGGACCCAAGGCGGCACTGGCATCGCGAACCAACACCCTGTTTTCCCTGCCCATGCTGTTTTTCATGGGCTCGTCGACGCACATGAGTCACGGTCTCTTGTCCGGCGCCAGTGAGACCGGGCTCGCCG
>JALWQD010000049.1 GCA_026994735.1 Gammaproteobacteria bacterium
CGGTGGCTAAGTGCAGTGGAGCTAAATGGCGCTTGTGCCGTCGCCAGGGGGAAAAGCTTTTCCTCAAGGGCGAAAAGTGCTTCTCAAGCAAGTGTGCAATCGAAAACAGGGCTTTCCCGCCGGGGCAGCATGGTAAGCGTCGTACACGCATTACCGACTATGCTATCCAGCTGAGGGAAAAACAAAAGGTTCGCTGGATGTACGGCGTACTTGAAGGTCAGTTCCGCCGTTATTACAAGCAGGCTGATCGCAAGAAAGGGTCTACCGGCGAGGTTCTTTTGCAGTTACTGGAATCACGTCTGGATAATGTTGTTTACCGGATGGGCTTTGCCGCTTCTCGCAGCGAAGCTCGCCAGCTGGTACGACATAACTCTGTCACCGTCAACGGCGTCAAAGTGAATATTCCCAGCTACCAGGTCAAGGGTGGTGATGAAGTGGCTGTCTCTGAAAAATCAAAAGGACAGCTGAGAATTCAGGCATCTATTGATTTTACGCAGCAACAAAACGGCTTCGAATGGATTGAAGTCGATGCCAAGAAGAAAGCAGGTGTTTTTAAAAGCGTGCCGGATCGTAGTGAAATGCCGGCCGAAATCAACGAACACCTTATCGTCGAACTCTATTCCAAGTAAGCACTTTGCTTAACTGGTTAGTGTCCGCAAACCGTATTTGAAGAGGATCTTGAATGAAGGGCTCAGTGACTGAACTCTTGAAGCCTAGACTGGTCGATGTCCAGGCTATTGATGAGCGCCATTCCCGGATTGTAATGGAACCGCTGGAACGTGGTTTTGGCCATACGTTGGGGAATAGCCTGCGCCGGATTCTACTCTCGTCGATCCCCGGTTGTGCGATCAGCGAAGTTCGCATCGAAGGTGTACTGCACGAGTACTCATCTATTGAAGGTGTGCAGGAAGATGTCATCGACATCCTCCTTAACCTGAAACAGGTGGCTATTCGTATGGAAGGCCATGAGAAGGTAACCCTGACACTGAAGAAAAAGGGACCAGGGATCGTGCTCGCCAGTGATATTACCTTGATCGATGATGTAGAAATCATTAATCCGGATCAGGTCATCGCTAATCTGACCGATGCCGGAGAGCTGGATATGGTCCTGACGGTCAGTACCGGCCGTGGCTATGTACCGGCATCGATGTCACGTGACAATGACGAGGAATCGAACCGTACGATTGGATCGCTTTTGATCGATTCGTCATACAGCCCTGTCCGCCGTGTGAGCTACGTTGTAGAGGCTGCACGCGTCGAACAGCGCACCGATCTTGATAAGCTGATCATTGATCTTGAGACGAATGGCAGCGTCAATCCAGAAGAAACCATTCGTCTTGCAGCGACTGTATTGCGTGACCAGCTTGGCAGCTTTGTCAATCTTGAAACCTCAGAAGTGGAAGAAGATACCGAGCAGGAAGAGAGCTTTGATCCCTTGTTACTGCGTTCGGTTGATGACCTCGATTTGACGGTACGCTCAGCCAACTGTCTGAAAGCCGAAGATATCTTCTATATCGGTGATCTTGTACAGCGGACAGAGGTTGAATTGCTGAAGACGCCTAATCTAGGCCGGAAATCCTTGACAGAAATCAAGGATGTGCTTGACCGTCACGGTCTCTCTCTGGGCATTCGTCTTGATAACTGGCCACCCGCCAGTCTCAAGAAGCAGACGGATGACAGTACCGAGAATGCCAAGCAAAATGAGCCTGCCTGATCGCTGGCCCATTAACTAACTCATTTATATCCATTGAATTTTCAGGAAGTAGATCATGCGTCATCGTAAGAGTGGTAAAAAACTGGGTAGAACCAGTAGTCATCGCAAAGCGATGTTCCGAAATATGAGTGTCTCTCTGGTTAACCAGGAATTAATCCGCACGACTGTTATTAAAGCTAAGGAGCTTCGCCGTGTTGTTGAGCCTTTGATTACATTGGCTAAAACGGACGATGTTTCACGTCGCCGTGTTGCCTTTGCGCGTATGCGTGACCAGGCTGCAGTGGCCAAGCTTTTTGGAGAGTTAGGGCCGCGTTATGTTGATCGTCCGGGAGGCTATCTGCGTATTATGAAATGTGGGCCGAGACCCGGTGATAAAGCACCGATGGCCTATGTCGAACTTGTCGACAGGCCGCAGCAAGAAGTTGAAAACGAAGAAGCATAAATAAAAAGCCGGGCACTGCCCGGCTTTTTATTGGCCTTAAATACTGTCATGCTGACATAATCATTAGATGATCATCATGTTCTGCGATTTTGGCATCTCCGGTCCTTACCTCGGCCAAATGGCTGCTGTCCTGTATCGCTATGCTCCCGGGCACCGACAAATCAATCTGTTTTCTGATCTGCCGCCATTTGATGCGGAAGCAGCTTCTTGCCTTCTGGCAGCCTATGAGCGAGATTTTTTCGCTCCCTGTTATTTCCTCTGTGTTGTTGACCCCGGCGTTGGCAGTGATCGCAGTGGCTTGATTATCCGAAATGGCGACAAATGGTTTGTTGGCCCGGATAATGGTCTCTTTTCTCGCCTGCAAGGTAACGATCTTGAATGCTGGGAGATTGTTTACCAGCCTGATGCCTGTTCACGGAGTTTTCATGGCCGTGATATTTTTGCCCCAGTTATCGCTCAGCTGGCAGCAGGCCACGCTGTCGAAGAGTTTGCTTGTCCCCGATCACTGCCCTTTGTGCCGGGTGACTATGATGATTTGATGAGAGTGATTTATATTGACCACTTTGGTAATGCCATGACAGGGATTGATGGTCGTGCAGTCAGTCATCAATGGCAGATCAAAATTGCCAGTCATTGTCTGCCTTACGCAGATACCTTCTCCGGTCAACCTGAAGGCACGGGCTTTTGGTATATCAATGCCAATGGCCTGGTTGAAATTGCTGTTAACCAGCGTTCAGCGGCGAATGTATACAGTTTACGTATCGGACAGGTGGTTCAATGGCAGCACAGAAATTAGCATCTTGCTGTGATGTTTCAAGCGTATTTGCTTGTCGCTTTATGGCAGGATATTCCTTTCAATGATAACCCCAAGGGCCGGATACAGACGTGGAGCATGTTCTTAACCGTTTACTGAAGAAATACTTTTCCGATCCGGAAGGGGTTATTCTTGCCTTGCTCCTGGTAACAGGTTTTGCCATTATTATTTTTATGGGCGATATGCTTGCGCCTGTACTGGCCAGTATGACTATTGCTTATCTGCTTGAAGGTCTTGTTGCCAAGCTGGAGCATGCCGGTATTGGCAGGATGCTCGCTGTTACACTTGTGTATCTCCCTTTTCTGGCCTTTCTGGCCTTTCTTGTGCTTGGCTTGATACCGCTGCTGGTCGGTCAAGTGAAGGACTTGCTGCAGGCTCTGCCGGGTATGCTGTCACAGGGTCAGCAAGCTCTGGAGCGTGTGCCTGAACTCTATCCCAGTCTTGCCTCGCCGGAGCAAATTGAAACATTGATGACTTCAATTCGCACCGCTATTGGCCAGCTTGGCCAATATGTCGTGACTCTTTCGCTGGCTTCTATTTCAAGTGTTCTTACCTTCATTGTCTACGTTGTCCTGGTGCCTGTACTGGTGTTCTTTTTTCTCAAGGACAAGGAACGCATGCTTTGTTGGCTATTGTCTTATTTACCTCGGCAAAGGCACTTGATGTCACAGGTTTGGGATGAAATGGATAATCAGATTGGTAATTATGTGCGCGGAAAATTTACCGAGATTCTGATTGTCGGGCTCATTACCTATGCGATGTTTGTCTGGCTGGGGCTGAACTATGCGATGTTACTCGGCGCACTGGTCGGAATATCGGTCATTATTCCCTATATCGGCGTCATTGTTGTCGCTGTTCCAGTAGCATTAATTGCTTATTTTCAATGGGGCTTTAACGCTGATTTTGCCTGGGTAATGGCCAGTTTTGCAGTCACCCAGGCGCTGGATGGCAATCTGCTTGTGCCCTGGCTTTTTTCCGAAGCAGTTAACATGCACCCGGTGGCCATTATCCTGGCGGTATTGGTCTTTGGTGGTATCTGGGGGCTTTGGGGAGTCTTTTTTGCGATTCCGCTGGCGACGCTAGTGATGGCTGTTATGCATTGCTGGCCACGTACGCACGAACCTGGCAGTGAATAAATAACATTGCTTATGTTGCCTGCTCTGCAGCGAGTTTCCTGGCGGCAGCAACAACCGCATCAACATGGCCATCGACACGGACTTTACGCCATTCCTGGCAGAGCTTGCCATCACTATCGAAAAGAAAGGTACTGCGTTCGATTCCACGCACCTGTTTGCCATACATGTTCTTCATACGGATGACATCGAAGAGGCGGCAAAGGGTTTCATCGCTATCGGCAATGAGTTCAAAAGGCATGGATTCTTTTTCCTTGAAGCGCTCATGAGATTTCAGGTTATCGCGGGAAACACCATATATCTGGGTATTGATGCTTGCCAGCTCAGAGCTGGCATCGCGAAATCCCTGGCTTTCCCGGGTGCAGCCTGATGTGCTGTCCTTGGGGTAGAAATAAATAATGGTCTGCTTACCTGTCAATTGCTGTTCTGTAATGGTTTGGCCACTGGTTGCGGGCAGAGAAAAGGCCGGCATTTTTTGTCCGAGCTGAACAACAGTATTTGTCATGCGTAAATCCTCTTGTGATTATGTCAGTGGGGGAGTGACAGCATCGATGCTGATATCGATGTTCAGTTCATCAGCAAATGCCAGCAGTTGTTGCCGCAGTTCGCCCAGTTTTAGGGTTGTCGGTACGTCGATCTGTAAACTGACGGCAAATAGCGCCGTGCCGGTGTGGGCGGCAGCATAACGTTCGGTATGAAGATTGCGGATGTTGATTTCACGTTGAGAAAAAAAATGGCTTAAGCGGTAGACGATACCGGGGTTATCGATAGCCACGGCCCGTACAGAATAGGGTGATAGTGCTTGTTCGCCGGTCGTTGTGCTGGTGACCTCGGCGGTCAGGGTCAAGCCCAGCTCAGCGGCTAGTTTTGGGCCTTCGTTGGCAAGGTTGTCGATTGCTTCAGAGCTACCGTCGACGAGCAGGATAAGGGCAAATTTACCCCCCAGTATCGACATCCTGCTGTCATTAATGTTGCAACCGAGGTCAACAACAAGTTGACTGATAGCCTTCACCAGACCGGGACGATCATTGCCGAGAGCGGCAATAGCAAGCTGTTTATCCATTGGCCAAAGCCTCTTTATTGTTTGGCAATCAGCAGATCATACAACAGCTATCTGGCAACAGCGATGGCTTTTGCTTGCCAATCGTGTCGGCGATTCTTGTCAATAATACCTCCACAGGCGTATGATTTTTCGCGCAGGTTGACGGAATCCCTGCAATTAATAACCATGTTCCGTTAGGGGAGGGGGGAGAATGACAAGACAAAATATTGCAGCCAGGGCCCGTTTGCTGGCCGGGAGTATGCTTTTTGCCAGTAGTGCTGTATCCGCTTCAGGGTTTGCATTAGTGGAGCAGAGCGCCAGTGGCCAGGGTAATGCCTTTGCCGGTGCTACGGCCGCAGCAGAGGATGCCTCGACAATATTTTTTAATCCGGCTGGCATGACCCGCTTGTCAGGTCGCAATGCGGCAGCAGGGTTACATCTTATTGTGCCGCAGAGTGATTTCACAAATCGTGGTTCGACGAGTCCTGTTGGCCCTTTGGCAGGTGGCAATGATGATGGTGGCCAGACAGCCCTGGTTCCGAACCTTTATTACCTGCAGCCATTAACAGAGCATGTTGTTGCCGGTATAGGTATCAACGTGCCGTTTGGCCTCAGTACGGAGTATGATGCCGCCTGGGTTGGCCGTTATCATGGCATCAAGTCTGAAGTGACGACGATTAATATCAATCCGAGTCTGGCCTGGCAGGTCAATGATCGCCTCTCACTCGCTGGCGGTGTCAGTGCTCAGTATATTGATGTTACGTTGACCACTGCGATTGATTTGGGGGCATCCTGCTTTAGTCTCCAGGCAGCAAGTACGATACCGGCAGGAACGTGCACTACGCTGGGCGTGAGTCCACAGCAATCCGATGGTCTTGCTGATCTCTCCGGTGATGACTGGAGTTATGGTTTTAACGTTGGTCTTCTCTTTGATCTGACGCCTGACTCGCGGATCGGTTTTGCCTATCGTTCGAAGGTCTCGCAGTCATTATCGGGTGATGCCCGCTTTTCCGGGACGACTGCCGGTGCCACTGCTTTTTTGCAGAATGTCATTCAACCGAGCCAACAGCTTGTCAATACGACGATCAAGGCTGATATCACGTTGCCGGAGTCAGTCTCCCTGGGGTATTTTCTCTCCCTCAATGAGCATCTCGCAATCATGGCTGACTGGACTTGGACACACTGGCAGCGATTTAATGAATTGCGCGTCGATTTTGCTTCCCTACAGCCGGACGGCGTTACCGATGAAAGCTGGCGTAACAGCAGCCGTTTCTCTCTCGGTGCCAATTACCGCCTTGATGACCGTCTCATGTTAAGGGCCGGTATTGCTTATGATGAAACACCGGTTCCGGATGCTCAGCACCGGACAGTGCGGATACCTGGCAACGATCGTCGCTGGTTGTCGCTCGGTTTCAACTGGCGTTTTTCTGCAACAACAAGTCTTGATATTGGTTATTCCCATCTGTTTGTCAGTAAGACAGCGATTGATTCGACAAACAGCAAAGGTTATGAAGTGATAGGCAGTTATGACAGCGCGGTGGATATTGTCAGCGCACAACTCAATTGGCGTTATTGATTTTATCAAAATAGCGGGCCAACTTGCTAACGACCGTTTCGCAGCAGGATCTGCGGAACGGTTTTTTTACACGACAGTCCGCGGTGGTGTGTGCCAGAGTAGTGGTTTGTTTCTCCGGGGAGCGAAACACCTTTACCTATCGGCAACAATTTCCGATACTGAGCCAATGTTGAGGAAACTTGTGTTGTTGTTCAAAGATGTCCGTCAGACAGGGGCTGTCTGTCTGATATTGCTGGCCCTGCTTTTTAGTGCTGCCAGTTTTGCCGGGAAAGACTGGGGACAGGACTCGCGGAGTCTTTTGGCAGAGATCAAGAAACAGATCAAAAAAAGTGATGTTGAAGATTTGTCGCAGGAACGTCTCGCCACCTGGGGGCAGGAACTGGCCGAGATCCGTGCTCAGGCCCAGAGTTGCGTTGATAGTGCTGACAAAAATTTGCAGCGCCAGCAACAGAACCTGGTTTCCCTGGGAGAACCATTACCCGTTACCAGTACCGATGTTGCCACCAAAGCAGTGCGCAGCAAGCTTGAGCATACGGTTGCTGCTCTGGAAAAACAACTGGCAACATGTCGTGCATTATTGATCGATAGTGAGAGTCTGGCAGAGCGTGTTCAGCGCTTGAAACAGGAAGTCCTTGCCGGATATTTGCTCGTGCCCGGGCCGCCACTATGGGATGTGGTCTTGAGTAATCTGGCTAACCCCGAAGCCTGGTATCAAACAAGCAAGGATATTATCAGCAATTCTGGACAAATTGCTCGCTTGAGTATCGAGCAATGGTGGCTTGTTGGCTTTTCGCTGATGATAGGTGCCTTGCTGGGGTTCTGGCTCCGGTCGTTATTGCGACATCAACCGCAGGCATCCGCCAATGATAGCCAGACAGCGCACTTTTTGCGTTCCTGTCGCAGCTGTCTGGGACGGCCATTACCCTTGCTCTTTGCTCTCATTGCCGTAGCCATGTCGCTATCATTACTGATGCCATTACAACCTGTGCCGCCATTGCTGGCACTGATTATCAGTCTAACGGCCTACATTTTGACGCGCAGTCTGGTTAATATCCTGCTCCGCCCGGTAGCACCCGCGCGCTATTTTCTTGCCCTCGATGAAAGTTTGGCACGTTCGCTCCATCGACGTTTGCAAATGTTGCTGTTGCTGGGGTTACTCGGTGTCATGGGCACGATTACAGAACTTGAAACGGCCATGGATCCCATGCAGTGGTTTGCCTTGCGTTCTGCCTTTTTACTTTTGGTGGCGGTAAACCTGCTGTGGGTTTTTAGTAGTTTGGGGCAGGTATCGGGGCTGCTTGGGCAACGCTGGCTGCGTGGGCTATTGATCATGGCGTTGTTGTTGGCAATGGTGGCCGAGGTGATTGGCTATCATAATTTTTCCCGTTTTATGCTCACGGGTTTGCTGGCAACGGTCATGTTAGGGCTGCTGTTTCGTCTGCTGCATGTTTTTTTCATTGATTTGCTGGACGGGCTTGATGAAGGGAAATACGCTTGGCAGTGTCGCTTACGAAAACTCCTGGGGTTATCTGCAGGGCAATCTGTACCCGGACTGGTTTGGTTGCGGCTCCTGATCGTGATCACTATCTGGGTCAATTTTGTCATGGGCCTGGTCAGCGTTTGGGGGTTTTCCGGTAGTGGCTGGCCATGGTTATGGAACCTGATAATCAACGGCTTTGAAATCGGCAGTATACGACTGGTTCCTTTGCAGCTTCTGATGGCTCTGCTTGTTCTGACCGTATCGCTGACGCTGGTTGGCTGGTTGAAGCGTGAAACCTTGCCGCACCTGCTTGGCAAGAGTCGGCTTGATCGTGGTGCACGTGAGGCAATCATGACCCTCGGTGGTTATATCGGCAGCATCGTGTCGGTGTTACTGGCACTGTCCCTGGCCGGTTGTGATTGTACC
>JALWQD010000050.1 GCA_026994735.1 Gammaproteobacteria bacterium
CCATTGTCACAGAAGTCTTTGTCACTGCAGCAAGCCCGCGCAATTCAAGCAATCGCCAGATTCATTCTGGACGACATCGCGGGTAAGCCAAACGGTTCAGATGCCAGGTGGCAGATCCGAGGCCGTGAGTTGATCTGAAGTCTCTTAATAGTAGCAAGGATCAGGGCCAATGGCAGGCTCTGCGGAACGATTTAATCAGAGGGCAGTTGCCAGTCCTTGCGCGGGTAATGGCAACTATAACCATTGGGATAGCGTTGCAGGTAATCCTGGTGCTCTGCTTCAGCCTGCCAGAAATCGCCGACCGGGCTGACCCGGGTCACCACGGGTGCGGGCCACAGGCCCGAAGCATCAATATCCTTAATGGTTTGCAGGGCAATAACTCTTTGTTGTTCATTGAAGTAGAAAATTTCCGAGCGATAGGAAGCGCCGATATCGTTGCCTTGCCGATCGACAGTCGTTGGATCATGAATCTGAAAGAAAAAAGCCAGCAATTGACGGTAGCTGAAACGTAAATTATCGAAGACTATCTCGATGGCTTCAGCATGACGGCCGTGATTGCGATAGGTCGCCTGTTCAATATCACCGCCCGTATAGCCAACACGGGTTGTGATAACAGCGGGCAGTTCTCTGATTAATGCCTGCATGCCCCAAAAGCAGCCGCCGGCAAGTATTGCCTTTTCCTCTACCATGACCCGCACCTGCCTTGTCTGTCGAGATTAAGGAACTGCCGATAATTTTTCCTGGGCCTCCAGCTGGGCCAGGTAATCAGTATAGCCTTCTTCCGCCATGGCCTCACGCGGGACAAAGCGTAACGCCGCCGAGTTAATGCAATAACGCAAACCGCCACGCTCCTGCGGGCCATCATTAAAGACATGGCCGAGGTGACTGTCAGCATGAAGAGAACGGACTTCGATGCGCTTCATACCTCGGCTGCCATCCTCTATTTCCTTGATAAAGGCATCGCAAACGGGACGGCTAAAGCTTGGCCAACCACAACCGGCATCAAACTTTTCCGTTGATAAAAACAATGGCTCGCCAGAAACGACATCAACATAGAGGCCACTGGCCTGTTCATGTAAATATTCTCCTGAGCCGGGATACTCGGTGCCACTTTCCTGGGTAATATGATATTGCTCTGGACTCAAGGCAGCGATGGCCTCAGGATCCTTGCTATATTTTTTCATCGTCTTCCCCGTGCAAACTCCCATTGGCCGTCATGATAACGCAAACGATCGGGCAGACACCGTCATGCACCCGTCAAGGGTGATGGTGATGACTCCGGCAATCTCCCGACGTGCCAGGCAGCTTGAATGAGAGTTGCCCAGCCTGCCCGGAAAAGATCTGTGCAGGCCGGGCCGTTGTCATCAATACTGGACTTCGATACGACGCGACAACGCCACTTCCTGCTTGGGAATCGTGATTGTCAACACGCCATGCTCGGACTTGGCGGAAATCTTTTCCGCATCGGCACTGTCCGGCAGCGAAAAGCGACGATAAAAGACACCACTCTGGCGTTCAACGCGGCGAAAATCACCGTTCTCTTCGACACTTTCAGTATTGCGCTCGCCCTTAATTGTCAGCACACCCTTTTCCATCGAAATATCAATATCATCAGGGTTGACACCGGGGATATCAGCCACCAGCCTGAAGGCCTCATCGCTTTCACTGATATCGACTGATGGAGCCCAGCTGGCTGTAGCAACATTGGCATCATCACTGTTTAATTTTGTCAAATCGGGATCCAGCAGCTGACGCTGAAGCTGGTTAAAAAGACTCCAGGGATTATTGTATTGAACAAGGCTCATCGGTCTGTCCTCCTGTAAAAATGATCTTGTTACAATTAATCTGTGGCTGCTTTTTTTAATTTCAAGAGATTTTTTTATTTTTATTACCAGGCGACTGAAGAGAGAAGCGACGATTCACTTTAGCGCTTTTCAAAGCGTTTCCAGGATAGTCTTAAATTTTTCGTAGCGTCGCTGTAATGGTAATTCCGCTTGCGGTGTAAATCGGTGCTGACAAGCTTCTTTTTTCCAGGCCTGATGCAGCGCCTCCATTCCCTATTCTACACACCAGATCCCATGGACATCCGAAAAGTCAAGAAACTGATCGAACTGCTGGAAGAATCCGATAT
>JALWQD010000051.1 GCA_026994735.1 Gammaproteobacteria bacterium
AAAAGCGCAGATCAGATCGGCGCAGTATCCAACGGGAGCCAGTGGCAGGGAGCAGCGTCAGGCGCTGGATGGTTTTCTCATGCAGCGCCCGCAGTAGCGGCGCAATCCAGTTTTCTTCGCAGGCGATGACGGCCTGGGACCAATCTTCGGCAGCACCGTTATGAAGGCCCTCTGTGATTGTCTCCGGATGCAGCAGGTATCGTCCCTCGGTGTGTTCGTTAGCCAGCCATGTGTCCGCATTGTCTGGCAATTGGGATACAGGCTGCTGTCTGAATCTGGCGGTACCGGCGACGATGGCATCATCACTGTAAACTCCCTGCCAGGTGTTTATCTGGCCTGCCTCTGGAGGCAGGCCTCCGCCCCAGAAAAACAGGCTATTGACGTTACCATGGTGATGTGTTCCGTTGACTGTCAAACCGGTTTCATGGAGTAATGTCTGGCACTCATTGAGCAGGGAGCGCCACTGTTTGGCGTTATCACCGTGAGGCATCAGCATGGCAATATTCTCGCCCTGTTCAGGTAAACGGGAGGAAAAATTGACTCCCGGTCGCTGGCTTAAATGAAGGTAGCCGCGACCTTTTGCGACTATTTCCAGGCGCATTCCGGCCTTTTCAAAGACGGGACCCAATTTTTTTTCCAGGGCCTGATGTTGGGCGGTCTGCACCGCTCTGGCATTGCCCATAACCAAGCCTTCACGGCCGACGGTCAGTTGCACCGGGTCTGCCCGCAGGCAGTAATGTCTTGGTAGCTGGGCGCAATCATAATAGTAGCTTAATGCGGCTAGCCCCGGTGCCGTTTTAAGACCAAACAGCATGCTCAGCAGCTTGTTGTAATTACCGGCGCAAGGCGCTTCCTGGCCACGTGCAAAAATGCGTGATAATGCTGCGGGTACTGGTGTGAGCAGTTTTTCTGCGTAGGGAAGCAGTATTGCCGAGCCGAGCAGGCCAGGGGTGAGCAGGAAAACGTCCATTTTTTTTCTCGCCATGGGTTCAGTACCAACAGCCTTGCGGCGAGGACGGACGATTGACAGGGCCTTCAGCGTTATAGATGAATTCTTGACAGATATCCTTTGCCTGATCACTATTGGGAACCGGCTTCGCCGAGGCGAGGAAGCCGGTCTCAGGAGCAATAGCCGGGGCCAGGAGAAGCTGATAGTAACCGTCGTGTGAAAAGGCCGGATCGGGATAACCGAGTTCTGGAAGCTTGTTACTATAACGGCCATGATGGCCATAAAACCGTTGTTCTGTCAGTGCCAGTATTTGCAGGCTGGTCTGGGCATCGAGACGGTGAGCCTTGCGTACTGATCGCTGGTAGCTGGGGTAGGCCAGGCTGGCAAGGATGGCGATCAGAGCCAGAACCATGAGCATTTCAATAAGCGTAAAGCCATGCCAGCATGCGGGCAAGAGCGCATGCGGTTGGCGATGTTCTTTGGTTGCGGGTGACATGGCGAGTATTGTAGCCGATAATTAGCTAACCAGCTGCTGTTAGATGATCGCCAGGAAGGCATCATGAGTAGAGAGCAAGGAGTTTGCGATGTGCAACAGGGAAGTTGCCGGGATCAGCTTTGTCGGTACCTTGACGACGTTGGCTGTGTTGGCGCTATTATTGGCAATTGCCTTGCCTTCCTGGCAGGGAATGCGCCAGCGTCAATTGCTGCGAGCAGCAGCCCTTGCTGTGGAGTCGGCTTTTCAACTCGCCCATGCCGATGCCCGTCGGCGAAACCATACTGTTTATGTTCATCTAGAGACAAAGGCCAACGGTCGTCTCTGGTGTTTTCTGGTGAGTGATCATCGTGATTGTTCCTGTCAACAAAAGTCTTGTCGCGGATATCAGAATTTCCGTCATGATCAAAGGGATTACCCGGGTGTTCAGTTAAGCGTTTTTCCCCGTCATGGACGCATTGCTTTCTTTCCCTTGCGTCAAACCAGCAGTGCCGGCAGTGTTCATCTGGTCACCGGAAAGGATGAACGGAGGGTGATTGTTAGTAGCAGTGGCCGTATTCGCCGTTGTGCCAAGGGGCTCGCGCAGGAGCAGGCATGTCGTTAGTACGTCAGCGTGGCTTTACATTAACCGAGCTTCTCGTGGCCATGGCTATAGGCCTTTTTGTGATGGCTGTCCTGCTTGGTTTTTTGGGTCGCTTGCTGGCTACAGAGACGAACATGTTACGTGCGCTGAGTTTCCAACAGGAACTTTCAGCTGTGATGGCGAAAATGGTGGCAGATCTGCGCCGTTCGGGTTATACACCCTTAGCAAAACGTGCCGATGTCGCGCTCAAATTTATCGATATTGTGCAGCCGCGTGAAGATTGTTTGCTCTATCGCTATGCGCACAGGCAGGGGCATCAGGCGCGGCCGCTTGCTGCAGATTATGCGGGCTTTCGTCTTCATCATGGTCGTATTCAGCAGCGCACATCCATAAAGGGTTGTCCGTCTGATGATTGTCATGATTGTCGCCGAGGTCGCTGGAGTAGCTTGACCGATGGGCAATCATGGCAGGTATCCAAACTTGTTTTTAGCCGCCATAGAGGGGCTGTGGGACAGGTGCGTATTGATATCGTTGTACAGGCATTGACAATACATCCGCCAGTCTTGCACTGGCGTCTCCAGGCCGCCTTGGTTGTGCCCAATCATGGCGATTAACCAATCCTGGACACCACCGCAGAACAGTGGTGCCGTGACTTTGGCAATGACGCTCTGGATGTTGCCAGTATTTGCCTTGATTATATTGTTATTGGTCGGGCGTGTTAATCAGGCGCTGCAAGTATCCCGGCAGGCGGGGCAGAGTGACCAATTGCTGCAATCCGCACAAGCGGGGCTGGCCGATGGTTTGCTTCATCTTGATCAGCGGCAATCAATATCATCATTGCCGATTCACTACTCGCTGCTGATGCCGGACAAGTCTCGTGTGAAGGTCAGTATATCCGCACAATCAAAGTCAACAACGGCGCTGTTGCTGTTACGCAGCGATGTCCTGGCCAGCGATCAGATTGGCCGCCTTTCCTTATCCTTGTTGGCTCGCTGGTCCTCACTGTTAGTCCGGCCGCCGAGTGTACCCTTGCTGGTTCTGGGTGATGTCCACCTTGGCCAGGAGACGTATTTGCAGAATGATTTTTCAAGGATACGCCTTATGACTGCAGGGGCTATTCGCGGTTTACCGATGAAATCGAGGCGTGGTGTCGCTACGACGTGTCCGGAGGGGCTTTGCCAGCGAGTTAGCGCTTACCAGTCGATGACGGTAAAGACCTTGATACAGACCCTGTTTGATCGTCGAATCATTACCTTGCGTCAGGAAGCTATTGTTGAAACCTGTCTTCCTGTTTGTTTGAAAGAGGGAGGCAAGGGGAGCCTTTTGTGGTTTTCCGGAAGTCGGGGGAAGGCGATAGAATTGGCACCGATACGCTTGGGCAGTCGTCATCAGCCAGTGGTGGCTATTATTGATGGAGATCTTTATTTGCGGCAACCTTTAACCGTCTATGGTTTGCTTCTGATCCGCGGTCGTATGCGGGCAAAAGGTGCGCGATTGCGAGTTTTTGGCTCATTGGTAGTTGCGGGGGACGCCCTGCTTGGCCCGGCCCGACTGATTTATGATGCAGCTGTTCTTGGGGCGCTCAAGGGGCAAGGGGACTATCGGGTCGTGGCAGGAAGTTGGCAGCAGATAGCCGATCAATAACGCTATTCAGGCGTCCTCACTGGTTTCAGTGATGCAGGTTGTCGACAGGGCCTCGCGCAGGCGCTGATCATTGGCCGGCATCATGAGGATGTCCCAGCCTTTACGGAGGACAGCTTTGTGCACGCTTTCGCTGAGGGTTGAGGTAGCGAGAACAAGGAAATGAGGCTGTGAACGGGAGACATCGTGTAACTCTTCATGCTGGGTTAATAAGGCACCAATAAGGCGTCCGGAGAGGATGATGTGATCATAATGTCGTTCACTAATCGCTTTCCGGGTGAGCGTTTCATTGTTGGCCAATTCGACACGATAACCCAGTGTCTGGAGACGAAAGAGCATCTCATTTTGTTGCTCGCTGTTGTCATCGACATAGAGTAGATGGCCATGCTGATGAGGTTTGCCGGCGGCGAGCGAATGACGGGTGATAAAGGTTCCCTGGCTGCCCTCATCAATCTGCATGATGGCAAGAACCGCTTCATAGAGCTGGCTTTCATCTACTGGTGCCGTTAAGTAACCGAGAATGCCGGCCTTGCAGACTTCGCTGCTGTCACCACGATAACCACTGGTGGTAATCATCAACATACGGATATCGCTGGCCTTGGCTAAGCGCAGGTGGCCGGCTGAAGGCTGAGTGACATCGAATATCAGCATCTGAAAGGGAAGGCCGCCTTCTTCAGCGTCATTCATCGCCTCGAGGGTATGGAGAGTGTCCTCAGCAATATGAACATCCATGCCCAGATTGCGTAACTGATCCGGAATGCTGGAACGTTGGTCACGGCGATCAGAGATGACCAATACGCGCATGCCATCGCAATCATCATTATGATCATCGATTGCGATAATGCGAGGTGGCTGTTTGTTAAAACTGACTTCGAACCAGAAGGTACTGCCTTCGCCAAGTTTGCTCTCAACACCGATACTGCCGCGCATCATTTCAACCAGTTTGCGAGAAATATTAAGACCAAGTCCTGCGCCTGGACGGCGGTGAACAAAGGTTTCTTCGCTTGTATTAACAACATTGAAAATATGTGGCAATCGTTTTTCATCAATACCGCGGCCACTATCGATAACCTCAAAACGGAGAGTAGCGTTGTTGTCATCTTCCTGCTGGGTAGAGACGTGGATGGTGATTTCACCCTGTTGAGTATAGGTGACAGCGTTATCGATAAGGTTTATGAGCACCTGGCGTAAACGGGTCGGGTCACCGCAGAGTGAACAGGGGGTATCTGCAGGGAGAATGTAGGTTATACAGATGGCTTTCTTTTCTCTGGCGATACGGGCTCGCCCATGTTCGTAACTCAGTTCGATAGCCCGGTGCAGGCTAAAATGAATGGCTTCCAGAGACATCTTTCCGGCAGCGATACGTGAGAAATCGAGAACGTCGTTGATAATTGTTATCAGACGGTGTCCGGAGATCTGAATGTTGGCCAGTTGGCGGGCTTGTGATTCATCAAGGTGGGTGGCTTGCAAGCCGGTTGCTGTTTCAATGACCTTATTGATTGGCGTACGAATTTCTCGACTAATATCGGCAATGAATTCAAATTTGCTGCGTGAAAGGGCTTGCTCGTTTTCACGTGATTGGCGCAGTGCAATCTCGCCTTCGCGGCGCTCGGTGATATCGCGAATAATGCCGATGAATTGTCGCCGGCCATCGATATCGTAGACGCTGACAGCCAGTTCCATATAGAAGGTTGAGCCATCCTCTCGCTTTCCTTCGATAGCGCGAATATTGCCCAGCTTGCCGCTATCTTCAGGGTTGAGAACAGACTCAATACCACTTTCCCTGTCTCCGGCCTCCGGGATCAGCAGGCGAATATCTTTGCCAATGATAGCATCGGAGGTGAAGCCGAAAATTCTCTCGGCAGCGGGGTTGAAGGACTCAATGCGGCCTGTTTCATCGATAGTGATAATGCCATCAAGGGCATTTTTCAGGACTGCTTCAACACGTCGCTGGCTCACTTGCAGAAAACTGGCATTATCCTTTGCTGTGGTTAATGCGGCCTGTTTTTCGCCGTACATAGAGGCCAGTCGTCGTGACATGATATTGAAGGCATTAGCTGTTTGTGCCAGCTCATCATGGCCGTTAACAGCGATTTGATGACCGACATCACCAGAAGCAATACGGCGGGTTGCATTACGCAGGCGTTTTAATTGGGCATCAAAATAATTGCCGAGGAGGAGGGCAAAGAGGGCAGAAATAATCAGTCCGGCGACGGAAATCATGGCTGTGTTACGCTGTGCAGCGCCGAACATGTTTTCAACGGCATCGGTCGATAGGCCGAGTTCGACACGACCGATAACGATGCCGTCCTTCTCTATGGCAGCCGAAACATCGAAGGTTTCATCATCGACTTCTTCATAGAGAAAATCCTCCTTGAACGGACGTGTTCTTGCCTCTACATCACCGACCTCTACCCGCAGACCTTTGGGGCCGGTGACGCGGATATAACGTTCGCCTGAGAGAGTAACAATCTCCGACATAATTTCCCGCAAGCCATATTTATCTCCCGCCAGTACACGCTCAGGGATTGCCGCGGCAAGGATGGCGGCAGAATGGTTGGCACGGGTGTTGAGGTCTACTTCACTGGTATCAGCAAGAAAGCTGAGATGTCGCCAGCTAAGGATGACGACAAGAAATATTTGAATCAGGGCGACGCCGAGGACGATCTTGAGTCGGAATGACATGGTTTGTTTTCAGGCTGTCGTGTGGGCAGGAACTTAAATTTACGGCGCAATAGTGATAACGGCGCGGTCAGGCGGGGTGTCGTCGTTTTCAGACATGGGCCAACTGCTTGATAAAGTCACAGGCCATCTGGTAGATGCCAGGGCTGGAGGCCTCACGTTGGCCGCCAATATGCAAGGTTTCGATATTGTTGTCATTGATCCAGTGACATATTGTCTCAATATCAGGTGTTTCATCAAGATTGACGGCCAGGATGGGTTTGCCAAGATGGCGTGCCATTTCAACAGCATACGCTGTCCCCCCCTGAAGTTCACCGCGGAATAACGCCAGTGTGCCATCTGATTCAGTGACGTTATAGCCTGTGCGTACGGTATGATCCATGTCATTGGTTTCTTGCAGTGGATAGCGGCTGTCAATCGGGCCATCATCGGCATTCCGACCTGCCGGACACCAGCCGCCACAGTCCAGACCGAGTGTAATCGCGACATCAAGTGCGGCCCTGTCAACGCCTGTTTGTCCGCCTGAAATGATCTTTTTTAGCATGATCTGTTCTCACCGTCGTATTTATTGATTATGCCACGGAATGGCTTTTGTTCCGCTATTTTTGTTTTCTGTCAGGTCAGCGCACGGGCCGTTTCCGCCAGACGTTGGCCAAGTGCCCGGCAAAGGCGTTTTTCTTCTTCGCTGAGGCCTAGTTGGTTGTTACCGCCCGTGACATGGCTGGCTCCATAAGGTGTCCCCCCTGTTGTTGTCGTCAGCAGATCTTGTTCGCTGTAGGGAATGCCGACTATCAGCATGCCATGGTGGAGCAGTGGCAGCATCATGGACAACAGAGTGCTTTCCTGCCCGCCATGCAAAGAGGCGGATGACGTGAAGACGGCAGCAGGCTTACCGCTCAGTGTGCCATTTAACCAGTGTTCACTGGTGCCATCAAAAAAATATTTCATGGCCGCTGCCATATTGCCAAAGCGCGTTGGGCTGCCGAGGGCCAATGCCGCGCATTCGCTCAGATCCTGGGCTTCGACATAGGGGGCGCCATTTTCCGGGATGGTTTCCGCTGTCGCTTCACAAACAGAGGATATTTTGGCAACAGTACGCAATCGTGCCTGGCAACCTGCGACTTTTTCGATGCCGTGGGCGATCTGTTGTGCCATGCGGCAGACGCTGCCATGGTGACTATAGTAAAGGACGAGGACTTCGGTCGTCATCAGAGGATTTCGAGAACAGTCTCTGGTGGACGGCCGATGCGTGCCTTTCCATTAGCACTGACTATCGGGCGTTCGATGAGGATTGGTTTGCGAATCATCGCCGCGATGATATCACTGTCAGAGCAGCTTTCATCGGCAAGCCCTTCGTCTCGATAGGCAGTTTCACCACGGCGCAAGAGTTGCCGTGCTGTGATGCCCAGTTCCGAAAGCAGTGTGCGCAAGGTTACCGCGTCAGGTGGTGTCTTGAGGTATTCGACGACCACGGGTTCGAAGCCCTTGTCCTGCAATAACTGGAGAGTTTGTCTGGACTTGGAACAGCGTGGGTTATGATAGATCGTAACCTTCATGTCGGCCTCCTGGCGGCAGTAGATAGGGATTGAAGGCAGCTATTCTACCGGTCATGCGCGTTCTCTGCACCCCTCATTCTTTATTGACGAATGCTACGGGGCAGGCGTAGCTTGGCACTGAAGAAACAGGGGGATGCGTGTGAAAAAGATTCTCTTCTACAGTGCCCATCGCTACGATAAAAAATATTTTCGTCTGGCGAACGAAAACTATGGTTTTCAGTTGACCTTTGTTGCCGCGCATCTTGATGACACTACCGTGGCTTTGGCGAAGGGACATGATGCCGTCTGTATCTTTGTCAATGATCAGGTCGATGAGCGCATGCTTATGGCCCTGGCTGATTGTGGGGTTTATTTGTTGGCGCTGCGCTGCGCCGGTTATAATAATGTCGATATTGCTGCGGCAGCTGAACTGGCTATGACTATCGTCAGGGTGCCGGCGTATTCTCCTCATGCCGTGGCTGAGCATGCATTGGGATTAATGCTCGCGCTGAACCGAAAAATACCGCGTGCCTACAACCGTGTTCGCGAGAGTAATTTTGCCCTTGATGGATTGTTAGGTTTCGATTTTTTTGGTCGCACGATGGGAGTTATTGGTGCTGGCCGTATTGGCAGCATTGTTTGTCGGGTGATGCTGGCAATGGGGATGCGTGTCTTGGTCGTTGATCCGCAGCCGAACCAGGCGCTGCTCACCCTTGCGGTCAGCCATGTCT
>JALWQD010000052.1 GCA_026994735.1 Gammaproteobacteria bacterium
ACCCTGACGAAATCATAAATAACGAAGATGTCCGTCGTGTCTATCTGGGAGATATGTTCGGTTAAACTTAATAGGGTAAACCTGACCGGTAACACCGTCTTGACACAAGGGGATTGGCAAGGGTTTCGCGCGATATGGCAATTTCAGTGAAAATGGAGCTGCGCCAAAGCCAGCAACTGGTGATGACACCCCAGTTGCAGCAGGCAATAAAGCTGCTGCAATTGTCCAATATCGAGCTTAATCAATATGTCGATGCCGAGTTGGAACGCAATCCCCTGCTTGAGCGCGAAGAGATGGCCGAAGCGGTACCCGCTGGTACATCCGATGAACCGGTTGCGGTTATAGGGGGAGGCGAGGAGCCGGCAGCAGCCGATGAGAATTGGCTCGATCTTTCCAAACCAAGTGCCGACAACGCGGCGACGGCATTGGATACCGACTATGAAAATATTGTTCCCGATGCTTCGCCTGCCGAAGTTGTGGCAGAACGCGGCGTCGAGCCATCGGTTGGGACCTGGAGCGGATTGAGCCAAAGCAATCACGCCAGTACCGAGCAGCCCAATTATGAATCCTATGTTGCTGCCGAACTTTCACTGAAGGATCATTTGACCGCACAGCTCAATCTGGCTGTTACCGGGCAGGCGGAACGGTTGATCGGGCAACATCTTATCGACACGGTGGATGAGGCAGGTTATCTGCGCGCCGATCTTGACGAGTTGGCTGATAAGCTGGGGGCGCCTACAGCGATGATCAATGGCGTGCTGGAAGTTATGCAGCAATTTGAACCGGCCGGCGTGTTTGCCCGCGACCTGGCCGAATGTATGGCGTTGCAGTTGAAAGAGCAGAACCGGTTCGATCCGCAGATTGAACAATTCCTCAAACACCTGCATCTTCTTGGGGCTCATAACATTGCCGGGCTGCGCCGGGCGGTCGGCGTCAGTGCCGAAGAGCTGAATGATATGATCTGTGAGATCAAACAGCTCAATCCCAAGCCCGGCCTGAAATATGGTTCGGTGCAGGTGCAGCCGGTTGTCCCCGATGTTTATGTGCGCGCTGCCAATGATGGCAGCTGGATCGTTGAATTGAATTCAGACACCTTGCCGCGTGTTCTGGTCAATCGCAGCTATTATGCAACCGTGTCCAAACATGCCCGGTCCGATGATGACAAGAGCTATATGGTCGATTGTTTGCAGACCGCCAACTGGCTCGCCAAGAGCCTTGACCAGCGGGCGCGCACGATCCTCAAGGTTGCCCGCGAAATCGTGCGCCAGCAGGACAAATTCCTGACCCATGGCGTACAGCATCTGCGCCCGCTTAATCTGAAGACCGTGGCCGATGCCATTTCAATGCACGAATCCACCGTCTCGCGGGTCACATCCAACAAATACATGGCTACCAGCCGCGGCATTTTCGAGTTGAAATATTTCTTCACTTCTGCCATCGCCTCATCGCGCAGTGGCGAGGCGCATTCGTCAGAGGCGGTCCGTTTCCGTATCAAGCAACTCATTGATGCCGAATCGGCCCAGTCAATTTTATCCGACGACAAACTTGTTGAACGGTTGAAAAGCGATGGGATCGATATCGCCCGGCGGACGGTGGCAAAATACCGCGAAGCGTTGCGCATTCCCTCGTCGGTACAACGTCGGCGCGAAAAACGCATGGCCGCGCAGGCACAACCGCGTTACTAGACGGAAAAATCAGCAAGGTTAACGCGCATTTATTTGGTTTTGCCTGCAACCATGGGTTAAACTGATCTTCAGATGGTGCAGGAGAGCATGATTGACACTACATTAGTCAATGTCTACACGTTCCCGCGATCTTGATAAAATGCCGATTTGGGCGGCTATTTCGAACGGGGCGGTCCGCCGAACAGGCAATATCGGGGCGCGGGCTTGTGATTGACGTCCTTTTCGTGCCGTTTGATTGTCATACGGGTATGGCCAACTTTAACGGTATTTGGGAGAATTCATGAGCATACAGGTCACAGGCAAACATATCGAAGTGGGTGAGGCATTTCAGCAATTCGTGAATGAGCGAATTATGCAAGTGCTTGAAAAATATGTTGGTTCTGAGCTGACGGGGCATCTGAGGATTGAAAAAGAGCGCAATAATTTCCGCACCAATTGCC
>JALWQD010000053.1 GCA_026994735.1 Gammaproteobacteria bacterium
TCGATCCTGATGGAATGTTTTGCCATTACCTGTTTGATGTCCGTCATTTGGGCTGTCTATGGCTACAGCCTGGCTTTTGGTGGCGATGGTGCGTTTGTTGGCGGTATGGATAAGGCATTCCTGTCCGGCATTGGTGTGGATACCCTTAGCGGCACGATTCCTGAAAGCGTTTTTATGACTTTTCAGATGACCTTCGCAATTATTACTCCGGCACTTATTGTGGGTGCCTTTGCCGAGCGGATGAAGTTTTCTGCCATGCTGATTTTCCTCGCTGCCTGGGTGACACTGGTTTACGCACCGATTTGCCACTGGGTCTGGGGCGGTGGCTGGTTGGGCCAGTTTGGTATTCTTGATTTTGCTGGCGGTACCGTGGTGCATATCAATGCCGGTGTCGCGGGTCTGGTGACAGCGATTGTTCTCGGTCGTCGTAAAGGTTATCCGACAACAATGATGGCGCCGCACAACTTGACCCTGACCGTGGTCGGTGCCGGTATGCTCTGGGTTGGCTGGTTTGGTTTCAATGCCGGTAGTGAACTGGCTGCCGATGGCACTGCTGGGATGGCCATGGCCGTGACCCAGCTGGCAACGGCGGCGGCTGCCCTGACCTGGATGTTTGTTGAATGGATGAAACACGGCAAGCCCAGCGCTTTGGGTATTGCTTCAGGTGCCGTGGCCGGCTTGGTGGCGATTACGCCTGCTTCCGGTTCAGTAGGCCCTATGGGTGCTCTGGCCATTGGTCTGGCCGCAGGTATCGGTAGTTTTTGGGGGGCGACGATATTGAAGCGTGCGCTTGGTTATGATGATTCGCTCGACGCTTTTGGCGTACACGGTGTGGCCGGTATTATCGGTGCAATGCTGACGGGCGTCTTTTCTGCGACCCGCCTGGGGGGGGCCGGTTTTGGTGATGGCAATGAGACAATGATGGCCCAGGTCATGGCACAGGGTATTGGTGTTTTGGTGACCGTTGTTTACTGCGCTGTTGTGACCTTTATCCTCCTCAAGCTTGTCGATGCGCTTGTTGGCCTGCGTGTCAGCGAAGAAGCTGAAACAGAGGGCCTGGATCTGGCGGAGCATGATGAGCGAGGCTATATCCTGCAGTAATACCTATTATATCTTTGCTTTATGATTGAGGGTGGCCGATATCGGTCACCCTTTTTTTATCTCTATGCAATGGCTGGCAGTGTTACTATTCCATGATGTCTCTGGTGAGCGAAGGTAAACTGAAAAACGCGCCTGCCGCACCGGTCGTCGTCGTCTTTTCTGGTCTCGACCCATCGGGTGGCGCCGGTATTCAGGCGGATATTGAAACTCTCTTTGCCATGGGCTGTCACGCGGCACCGCTGATCACTGCACTGACCGTCCAGGATACAGTGAATGTTGACAGTTTCATGCCTGTAGATACAGCGTTGCTGGCCCGTCAGGCGGAAGTGATTTTCGCCGATTTGTCCGTGCAGGCGATTAAAATTGGCATGCTGGCGACAGTGCAAATTGTTGATTGTGTTGCCGCAATACTGCAGCAGCACCCCGATCTGCCCGTTGTTCTTGACCCTGTACTGACAGCGGGGGGCGGACAGGCTTTAGCGGCGCCAAAGATGACCCAGCGAATGATCGAAACCCTATTGCCCCAGACGGTTATTTTGACGCCAAATGGGCCAGAAGCGCGCGCTTTGGCAGGCAATGACAATTTGCACCAGGCGGCGTCGGTATTACTCTCCAAGGGCTGCCAGCATGTGTTCATCACAGGGGGGCACGAAAGAGAGGAGGGGCTCTGCAACCGGTTTTATGGGCCGGACCCGGAGACCTTGCCTGTTGTCAGTCACTGGCCACGCCTGGCGGGGCAGTTTCATGGTACAGGCTGTACGCTGGCTTCAGCGATTGCTGCCCGTTTGGCTTTTTCTGATGAACCTTCTGTAGCCGTGCAAAAGGCCGAGGAGTTTGTTTACCGGTCACTGACCTCAGCTTTTAATATCGGTCGCGGGCAACGGATTCCAGGACGCCGCTCGGGCGTTTGATCAGTTTGCCGGGAACGGCACAGTGTTTTTTATTATTGTCCGGTTGCAGTTGTCAGAAAACAGCTTCACGCGCTACCTAAACAGGGCGAATCAGTTTTATCAAGTGGTCGC
>JALWQD010000054.1 GCA_026994735.1 Gammaproteobacteria bacterium
GCTGTCGACTGGCACTTTTTTCGTCGTTTAAGTCCGCTCATTATGGTTGGCGTACTGTTGGGTGTCGTGACTGTCGGTTGGTTTGATGAGGCGTTTCTGCGTCTGTTCTATGTCCTGTTTGTCAGTGTCGTGGCCTGGCGTTTGCTGTTTTCGTCACGGCATCACCGGCAAGCAACAGGTGCTCCCCTGGTGGCGGCACAACAATCACTGGCTGCCGTGCTTGTCGGCCTGTTTTCAAGCTGGCTGGGTATTGGGGGTGGTACGCTGACGACGCCCTTGTTGTTACGCCAGGGGCTGTCGCTCCGTCGCGCCATCGCTACCTCGGCCGCCTGCGGCCTGCCGTTGTCGCTGACCGCTGCCGCCGCCTATACACTCTGGCCCATCTTGCAGGGTGCAGGCCACAGTCTTGTCTACTGGCCCGTCGTTCTGCCACTGGCCAGCGGCAGCATCTTCGGCGCTTACTGGGGCGCTCGCCAGACGCAGCGCTGGCCGCAAGCCGTTCTCCGCCGTGCCTTTGCGTGCCTGTTGCTGCTTGTGGCCGTGGGGATGTTGCTGGCGCACTGAGTTAACTGGGTTCAAGCGTTGAGGCTGTCGAAAAACCCTTGATTTGGTTAAAATGAGCGGAAAGGATGTCACGGGGATGGACGAGGGAAATGAGTCGTTATATGGAAGTAACTTACAACCCGATGAAGATGATCCCGGTTTCATTTGAGCAGCAGATTCTCCCCGGCAGTTTTGAATATTCCCTGTCCTATCTAATGGATCATGAACTCGACTTGAGTGCCTTTGATGGTCACTGCAATATTTGGGGTCAGAGTAAAAACTCCGCAGAGTGGAAGTGGGCATTGTGAACGCATCTGAAGCGTAAGATCGACAGCCCGATGGGACGCCACATCTACAGTCAGCGAATCGGTGCCGTGGAACCGGTATTTGGACACATCACAGATACCATCGGCATCCAATGCTTCAGTCTCAGAGGCAGAAAGAAGGTCGATGGCCAATGGAAGCTTATGATGATGTTACACAATATCCTGAAGATACACCGATATGGGTGGGCATGGGACTAGATAGAACAAAAAACATGCTCGGCCATGCACCATTGAGCTAAACCATGACAGGTTTATTGGGAATTCTATTCGTTAATAACAATATTTGGGGTCAGAGTAAAAAAATTCCGTTGCGTCTTAACTTTGAGCTCTGACCCCAAATATCCTAGGTTCACTGCTGTCCCATAAACTTTCATGAGAAGCGAAGCCTGAACGAAAGTTGTGGATCAGGTGGAGTTGGCGGCTTACCAACCAGTAGCGTTTGAAGGTCTCGGCGCTCAAAAAGGTTGAGCTGAAGCAAGCGCAGAATCTGCTGCAGACTGTGGCCGATCGTGCTAGCAAATTTGAGGTAGGCGAGCAACAGATAGACGCAGATGGCAATCCAGATTTGGGTCATGACGGCATTCCGGGAGGTACCCAGAAAGGTCTTGATCTTCAGGTTTTGTTTGATCCATTTGAAGAACAGCTCGATTTGCCAACGGGCTTTGTAGATCTCGGCGATCGTGGCAGCAGCAAGACCGAAGTGGTTGGTCAGAAAATAATACTGGTTGCCGGTTTCGGTATCTTTGTAACCGATCCGACGCAGGGCAATTGGGCAGTTAGCCGCTTTGGTGCCGCTCAGTTGAATGGTTTGATCGCTAGTCAGCCCTTTGGCTTTGCAGACTTTTCGGCGGCCAGTGACGCGATAGCGGGCATTTTTTCGCAGGCGAGTCACAAAGAAAATACCTTGAGAATCCAGTTGGTTATACCATGCGTAGTCGGTATATCCGCGATCCATGACCACGATGCTGCCTTTGGGGAGCTGCAAGGCCCTGGCGGCAGTGATGTCAGAAGTCTTACCGTCAGTGATCGAGAGAAAGGTTGGCAGCATACCATCATGATCAAGGCCGACATGGAGCTTTACTGCGCCCTTGGTTGTGCGGAATTTGGCCCATGGGAAAACACTGAAACAAAGATCGATAGTCGAGGCATCAAGTGAGTACAGTCTATTCTTGAAACGAAAGCCATGGCGTGGTGCATGCCCCTCGCATCGGGAAAGGAGTTTGCCGGCCAGTTGTTCGTAAAGCTCGTAAGGTTGATTTTGATTGATCCTGGCGAGCGTCGAACGGCTGATAGCATGGGTGCCCAAATGGTAGAGCTTGGCAGCCTGAGCGGAAAGATTGCTCACGACATCGCGAAGGCTGTAACGGCCAGACAACTGGGCGGTTGCCATGGCGACGAATTGAGACCAGCGGCTGGTCTTGCGCAGTTTCCGGCCTTTATGGTGGCGAATGGCCAAGGACTCGAATTCATGTCTCGGAACCAGTTTCAGTAACTGAGAAAACACGGTATTATGATGACTCAAGGCTTGGTCTCCTGCTTGTTTATCAATGACTTGTCGTGATTTCATTGTATCAAAACAAGTCGGTTTCCAGGCCTTTTTTAGTCAAGTTTATGGGACAGCAGTGTCCTAGGTTAGATAGGCATTATCGTTTAAAAATAAACTATTTATAATTATCACTACAATTTACTCAAAAGGAACTTGAACAATGAATCAACTTATTTACCCACGCGAACGCACGCTTGGAATTGTCACGCTAGTGCTTGGCGTAATAGTCTGGCTGGCATTAATCGTCGGAACCTTCGGTGGTGCATTAATTGCGCTATTATTTGGCTTCCTGTTATATCTGTTTATACAATCGACATTGATTGCGCATATCAAAGGGAATGGTGTTGAGTTATCAGAATTACAATTCCCTGACCTATATAGGCAGTTTACCGATTGCTGTGAAAAATTACAGATCAAGTCTCGTCCACAAGCATATATATTAAATGGTAATGGCGGTCTTAACGCATTTGCTACAAAGTTCCTCGGCACGCAATATGTTGTTCTCATGACTGATGTGGTCGATGCTATGGATGAGCATGATGATGGGGTAAGCTTCTATATTGGTCATGAACTCGGCCACTTACGCATGAAACATATAAGTGGTGGATTGCTACGGTGGCCTGCGCTATGGTTACCGTTACTCGGGGCGGCATATTCACGCGCTCGTGAAAGCACCTGTGACCGCCATGGGCTTGCTTGTTGCAAATCACCCGAAGGTGCTGCACGAGCACTTTCCGCACTCGCAGCGGGTGTTGAGCGCTGGAAAAAACTTGATGTAGAAGCCTATTTAAAACAATCTAGTCACTCATCTGGTTTCTGGATGTCATTTCATGAATTAACAGCAGGCTACCCTTGGTTGACTAAACGCGCTGCTCGTGTGATGGATATCGAAGCTTCTATGCCAAAACGTAACAGTTTCTCGTATTTATTGGCAGCTTTCATTCCATTTGCAGGGCGCTTGGGTTCAGGTTTTGGTGTGTTGATTTTGGTCTATATAATTGGCGTTTTAGCCGCTGTCGCCATTCCATCTTATCAACAATATACAATTAAATCTGAATTAGCAGCGACTATTATTTATTCGCAGAGTGCGCGTGATGCGCTGGGACATTACTATTTAAACAATAAGAAGATTCCTGATTCATTAAATGTTGCAGGTATACAGTCTGAGTTGATCGATGGTTCACTGATGTCGCTGGACCATAATATGGTACTCACCATCAGCACAAAACGGGGTGAATTAATCTTTACGCCTGCTGCTGATGCTGAAGGTAATATTATTTGGGGTTGCATGAACGGCAAAGGGCTCAGCCCTGAGCAGTTACCACCATCATGTATCAGCGTCGAAATTAAATAGCGTTAATTAACCTTCCTTATGTGGATATAAAAATATAATAAATCACTGTCGTTGACTGATAATACACATGCTTAGCCCTGTATTATATGGTTAACTGCGGTCAAGCGTTATATTTGTAAACCAACTACCATGCCAGACCCTGAGAGCTTGTCCAGAAGGAACCTTCTCTGACGGTTTCCCGATCTGAATTGTGGTGCTAGCCGTATCAAAGAAGATGAATGAGTGAAAGAAAGGGAATCAATGCGTGAGCAAACCTTGATAGATGGATCTGAGTCATTCACAGTTTCAGTGCGTGAATCTCAAAAACCATCTATATTGGTGCTTTTTGCGGTGGGTGGAGGTGGCAATCCGGAACGCCATGTTACGCTGTTAGAATCGTTGGCTCAGTCAGGTTGTACTGTTGTTGCGCCGCATTTCCAGCGACTTGCCTCGCTGACTATTACTGAAGAGGAATTGATGCTCCGGGCACGGCGTTTATCGCTGACACTGGATCCATTCGTTAAACCTGGAACAATAGTGGTGGGTATTGGTCACTCGATCGGTGCAGCTATGCTCATCGCGCTGGCAGGTGGTCAAATGTGGTTGGGGCCGGGTCGGCGAGTCAATATCTCAGCTGATACACGGTTAAATCGTTTAGCGCTGCTGGCAACGCCCACAGGTTTTTTCCAGGTACCCGGTGCACTGGATACGGTAAAATCTCCAATTACAATATGGGTCGGCTCTGAGGATGATATTACGCCGCCATCACAAAGTGAGTGGTTCATTCAGGCAATGCCTGATTCTCAGGCTGTTGATATTCATGTTGTCGCTGGCGCAGGCCATTTTTCATTCATGGATCAGATGCCTCCAGGCGTTGTTGAGCCATTAAAAAACAAGCAGTCATTTCTTCAGGCGCTTTCGGGTGAACTCTGCAAATTTGTTAAATAGTGTTTGATGTTGTAGAGCAATAATAACAAGTGACTGTGATCGGTGGCCCCGGTTTGCTCGCATCGAATTGAAAAACTCATCGACACTTTTTTGCTAAAAAGAGAAAAAATGGACAGTAATAGAAAGATCTCGATAATCGTAGGAATACTGATATTAGTAGCGTACAGCATCCTTGGTAGTAATAATCCAAATGAAAAGATGTTGGGAATGTTTTTTGAGGTAACAAGCGGGCTTTCTGTTATTGTCATTGCCGTACTAATGTTTCCGTTTTTAAGACCTTTCGGGGAGAAGTTATCTCTATGCTATCTTGCCTTAAAAGGCGTTGAAGGAATACTTATGCTCATTGCCGGGGTTTTGTTTTTTATCCACACTGCCTCATTTCTTGATCTGCGCGATAAGATCTATTTGCTTCATGGTTATATATTTGCCGTGCCTGCCATGATTTTTTATTATTTATTGTATAAATCAAAACTCATACCAAGGTGGTTGTCAGCTTGGGGAGGGGTTGCATCTATCTTGTTAGTAATAGTGAATTTAATGGAATTGTTGGGAGTTATTTCTGGATTGGAAATATTGTATCTTCCAATAGTTTTGAATGAAATCGTATTGGCAATATGGCTCATGTTGAAAGGGTTTGATCTGTCAGCAACAAAAAGTGCCGAAAAAATATAGTTGTCGCCACTGATAAGAAAATTTAACAAAAGAAACTGACAGGGCTTTTTTTGGCGCTGGGAAGCTGTCCGATTACCCGGGGCTTCATGTCTGTTCTGTTCGTAGTACAGTTATCTTTGCTTTCTGTTCGCTCAAGGTGTTCTTTGTGGCGTTGAAAGTTGCCGTCTTCAAATGCACTTCATGTCGGTCATAAATAGTCACTGCTTTGTCCTGTATGGTGTTGCAAATTCGCAGCATCAGGAGCGGCGGGGCCAGGTCTGTTTGGCAAATAACCATGCAGCCAGGGTTAGCAAGGCATAGAGAGCGATGATGAAGAGTAATTGTTGTGGCTGATGGTTGAACTCATAGTATAAAATCAGTGCAGTCCCAAACAGTAGGACGGCAAAAGAAAGACTGGTGATAATGAGTGATGACTGCGTTAAGTGACGAATTCTGAAATTAGCGTAGGCCATTAATAATGACACGAACAAAAATGTAACGCTGCCAAACTCAAGGATGATTTCCAGGCTGCCGGCAAGTACCAGTGAAAATGCCAATGCAGCGATGCTTATGATGGCAAAAACGGGGATACGGTGAGTTCGCCTGGTCAGGATGTTGGGGAAATAACCATCATCAGCAATCACCGCCATTTGTCTTGAGGCACCGAATACTGTTCCACTGATTGCGCTACTCGTTGCCAGCAGTGCGCCTAGGACAACGAGGCCACTGGCCCAGTGCCCGAGTACCTTGTCAGCGCCGGCAGCGAGGGCATATTCCTTGTTATGGATAATTTCTTCGAAGGGTATCGCCAATATCGCACCGAGGGAAATAACCACATAAATTAAAACGGCCAGAAAGAGTGCTGAATAAATTGCTCTGGGAATATTCTTTTCCGGCGTTTCCATTTCATTGACGGCATTGATGACCAATTCGAAGCCTTCGTAGGCAACAAAGGTAATGGCGGCAACCATGAGTATGGATAAGATGCTGACATCTTTTTCACTGTCAAGCAGTACCGGTATTGTCGTTTGGCTGTTATGGATAAGAACAAAGGAGATCATGGCTAAAATGACAAGTTTTGTGTAGACCATTAAATCTTCGATTTTTCCCATGCCTTTAACACTCCAGATATTGATCAGTGCAAAGGCCGCAATGATGAACCCGGCAACAAGCTTGCGTGCCCATTCACTATCGGCAAAAGAAAAGGCACTGATCGCATATGATGCGAAAGTATAGGCATAGAGGGCGAGGGTGCTGATATAGCCAAAAATAACCCACCAACCGATCAATGATGCGGCAAAGGGTGAGTTTGGGAATGTTTTCTTGTAGAACGAGTATGTTGCGCCTTCGTCTTTATAGTAAACGCCTAGCTTGATATACGAATAGGCGGCCAGAGAGGCAATGATGCCGCCAATAATAATCACTATTGGGGTAAAAACGCCGACCAGAGCTACAGAAATTCCCAGAATTGTAAATATCCCTCCACCCACCATGCCGCCGAGAGCAATGGCAATGAGTTCCGGGACGCCAAGAGACTTGTTTCGTTTCCGATGACACGGCGTTGTTTTTTGCTTGCTTTTGGCGGTCATGCTCTTCTCGTATTGCAGTCAGGAGGCTTCCACGCCAGGTGTTGCTAACAAAATCAAACAATATTTAGTGCTGGGAAGGCGTTATTGCAGTCGCTGACAGTAAGTCATTTCCTGAGAGATCAGGCCAATATTCATGAGTGCAAAGGGGCGCTGTTTGCGGCAGCGCTCAGAACGAATAGGGGTTGCCGTTTGCTGCATGTATTATTTTTGCGACAGCGGCTTTTTCTTGTCAGGGCAGAAGTTTTCCGCTGTCGTAGCAGGCCCCCTGGCCGGGCAATAAAAGCCGGGGGCCTGTTTGTTCTAACCGGCCGGGCGCAGATCCGGGAAACGCTTGTCGAGGATTTTGTTCCATTCGCCGATCTGCTCGTCAGCGGCATCGAGGAGGGCGCTAGTATCACCTTCGATGCTGATTGATTCGAGCGTATCGCCCTGTTGAATGGCATTGACAATGTCGAGATCGCTGTCGGCGAGGATGGCACCGTAGACGGTGTGCCTGCCGTCGAGCCAGGGGGTGGCGACATGGGTAATGAAAAACTGGCTGCCATTGGTGCCGGGGCCGGCATTGGCCATCGACAGGACGCCCGGTTTGTCATGGCGTCGTTCCGTTGTGCATTCATCATCGAATTGATAGCCCGGTCCACCGCGACCGGAGCCTTCAGGGCAGCCGCCCTGGATCATGAAGTCAGCAATGACACGATGAAAGTTCAAACCATCGTAATAACCCCGGCGAGCGAGATTGACAAAGTTGGCGACAGTCATGGGTGCTTGCTCAGGGAATAACTGCAGCTGGATGTCACCCTTGCTGGTTTTCAGGGTGGCGGTCAGGGTCTGGCTCATGGATAAAGCTCCTGTTGCTTGTTCAGACATTTCAGTCGGGTGGGTGGATGTTCAGTCTCGAAAATTTGTGAATTGCAAGGGCATATCAAGCTTTGCTTCACGTAACAGTGTCATGATGGCCTGCAGGTCATCGCGTTTTTTGCCGCTGACGCGAACCTGCTCGCCCTGGATGGCAGCCTGGACCTTGATTTTGCTTGCTTTGATCTGTTTGACAATCTCTTTTGCCAGCATTGTTTCAAGGCCGTGGCGGATACGTGCCACCTGTTTGACCTCTTTGCCGCTGGCCAGGGGCTCATCAATTTCCATGCAGGCGATATCGATACTGCGGCGGGTCAGTTTGGCGCGCAGGATATCGAGCATCTGTTCGAGCTGAAATTCGGATTCACTCTGCAGTGTGATGGTATAGCCATCGAGCTTGAAGCTGGAATGCGTACCCTTGAAGTCAAAGCGGTTGCCGACTTCGCGGCTGGCCTGGTCGACGGCATTGGTCAGTTCCTGCGCATCGACCTCGGAAACAACATCAAAACTGGCCATGGCTATCCTCCGATCTTGCGGACGCCATCGGCGGCACCAAGAAGCAGGACATCGGCGCAGCGACGGGCAAAGAGGCCGTTGGTGACAACACCTGCGAGATGGTCGAGTTTGGATTCCAGCGTTACCGGTTCGCTGATGGCGAGATTATGGACGTCGAGAATGATGTTGCCATTGTCGGTGACGAAACCTTCCCGGTAAACAGGCTGGCCGCCAAAACGGACGATCTCGCGGGCGACAAAGCTGCGTGCCATCGGG
>JALWQD010000055.1 GCA_026994735.1 Gammaproteobacteria bacterium
CAACAAAACAATCCCTGATAACGGCCAATGACGGCTCGGCATACGGGCTTGCTTTTGCCTGACAGAATAATGAGCGCCGAAACGATTCATTGAAGAGATAGTCAACATATTGTTCACGACTGATAAAATTTCCTGCTGACTCAACGATAAAACCTTGCAATGGAGCTTCAAGATCGTCGAGACGACGGCGAACGAAGGCCGCATCAGCAATAAACTGCAGATTGGCTTCCGCGGCCATGGCAGCAATCTCTTGCAGATAGACAGCGTGGTTATCGGCTTCCATGTAATCATGGTAGACATAGGCATCATCCAGGCGCTGGATGGTCTCCCATTCCGATTGCAGCAAACGGGCATAGGATGTTTCCTGCCCAGCCAGGGCGTCAACCCAATGTTCAATAGCCTGGCGCGCCACGGCAACTTGTGCCCGAACCGTTTTCTGGCCTCGGGCGTGGAATAACATCAGATCCCGGATTGCACGTCGTGGATGCCAGCCGGGCAAAGTATTGTGACTCATGTAGAGAATGCCTTGCACCGAGAGCAATGACTGGCAAAGCGGTAGCAACTGCTGACGCAATACCTCCGGCAGCCATGAAAAGAGACCATGAGCGATAATAAAATCAAATTTTCCCCAGGCTTCCGGCATCATGTCGGCAATGCTCTGACAATGAAATTCGACATTCCCGGCGGCGACTGCCGTGGCCATGGCATTGGCACTGGCTATCTGACCTGGAGAATAATCGATTCCGACAAACGTGGCCGCTGGCATACTCGCCGCCATGGCCAGCAAATTACTACCGCCGGCACAACCCAGCTCGAGCACCCGCGCCGACTCAATTGCCGCCGTGGATAGTCCTAAAAACTCCGCAGTCGTCGCTAACACGCGTGGATGTGTATGGAAGTGAACACGCTGTAAATAGGGCAGTTCTTCATAACTCAGGTCTACCATCTATCACCTCCACCGTCAGTCCTCTGACGCAATGATAGCGACAGAGGGTGGCAGCACTGTCTTTTCACTCCTGGCGCCTCATTCGCTATCGTTGTGCTCAGCATATTTGGCATTATGACGCACCCGCAGACTAAATGATTTTGTCTGCGGGCGGCTCAAGGCAGTAAAAAATTCCCGTCGATGATCATGTCTGGCCGGACCAACAGGCAGCGACCGCACTGGCAACACCACCCGTTCGAGCAATTTCCCGTGGCTGTCCATGATTTCAATATCCAAATGGCCCCGCAGACTCTTTTTCTTGCGATGGGTGCGCCGCTGCAAGACTCCGTTAACCTCGATGCCTTGCGCTGTCTTGGCGACATGAATATTGGCCGGTTCAGCCAGTCGGGAAGAAATAATCTCTACCGGCGTCGAATGCAGCGGGTCAACGGCCTCGTGCGCCTGACTCCATGACGGCATGGCAACCAACAGCGGTAATAGCCCGATATTCCGTTTCAATAAGCGATATTGCTTCATTTTGATTCCTCCTTTCAGGATTTCAACGATGAATACTGCGCACGTGAAAATGTGCTGTAAAGCGCCGGGATGATAAACAATGTCAACAGTGTTGATGATGCCAGTCCACCGACCACAACAGTTGCCAGCGGTCGCTGGACTTCGGATCCAACCCCGGTTGACAACAGCATCGGGATTAGCCCAAGAGCAGCAATCGATGCCGTCATCAATACCGGTCGCAGCCGTGACAATGCACCCTCAAAGATCGCCAACCGGGGGTCTGCGCCACCACTGAGGCGTTGATTGATTGCATTGACCATGACGACCCCATTAAGAACAGCGACTCCGAACAAGGCAATAAAGCCAATCGATCCTGGCACCGACAGGTACTGCCCGGAAATAAACAGTGCGGCAATCCCACCGATCAGCGCCAACGGTACATTGAGCATGATCAAAGCCGCCTGACCAACTGAATGGAAGGCGAAATAAAGCAGCAAAAAGATCAGCCCCAATGACAAGGGCACGACGACCATTAGGCGCGCCTGGGCCCGCTGCTGATTCTCAAACTGGCCACCAAAAACGACGCTGTAACCGGTCGGCAACTGAATCTCAGCGTCAATACGCTGTTGCAACTCTGCTACCAGGCCACCCATATCACGCCCTTCAACATTAGCCTGGATAACGACCCGGCGCTGGACATCATCACGACGGATCTGCGGAGGCCCTGATTCAATAGCGACTTGGGCAACATCCCCGAGTTTGACCCAGGCACCATTGGAGGCCTGCAAAATCAGGTTGCGGATATTCTCAACACTATTGCGATGACTCTCGGCGAGACGGACATAGATGTCATAACGCTCATTGCCATTGATAACCTGTCCGGCCTCACGACCACCAATGGCATCACTGACCAGATCCATCACCTGCGCTACGGGAATACCGAAACGGGCAAGTGCATCACGGTCTGGCCGGACAACAAGTTGTGCTTCACCACCGATCTGCTCCATTTCGACGCCACGCGTGCCACCAACCTGGCGCACCAGAGCCTCGATTTCCTTGCCTGTTTTTGCCAGTTGTTGCAAATCAGGACCAAACAGCTTGATTGCCAATTGAGCCTTGACGCCAGACAGTAACTCATCCACTCGTGTCGCAATCGGCTGGGAAAAAGAAAACAACAATCCCGGATGAAGCGCCATCTTCTCTTCCATCAGGGTCTGCAAGGCCTTACGATTCGTGGCCGAAGTCCATTCCGAAACAGGCTTCAGACCAATATAGATTTCAACATTCGAAACCGGCTCAGGGTCACCGCCAATCTCGGCCCGACCGATACGACTGGAAACATAGAGCACCTCCGGAAAGGTCATTAATTGTTTTTCAAGCTTTTGCGCCACGGCCAATGAGGTATCAAGACTCGCTGACGGCGCCAACGTGACACGGACATTGACCGTCCCCTCTTCCAGCTCAGGAACAAATTCGGTACCCAGCAGAGGCACCAGTGCCAACGAACCGAAAAACAGAGCAAGCGCAAGCATCACAACCGCCCGACGCCTTTTGAGTGCCCCGCTTAAGGCTGCACGATAAAAACGATCCAGCGGGCGCATGATCATACTTTCTTTTTCAAGCACACCCTTTTTGAAAAAGTAGGTTGCCAGAGCCGGCACAACAATCAAGGCCACCAGCAGCGAGGCAACCATGGCCAGCACAATCGAGATTGCCATCGGCTGGAAAAGCTTGCCTTCAACACCCTCTAGACTGAAGAGCGGGGCAAAGACAATGATAATAATCAAGACAGCGTAAAAAACAGGCCGGCCAACCTCTTTCGCCGCTTCTTTAATACGTAAACCAATGCCATGATTGTCATTGGCCGCATCAAAAGGGTGCTCGATACCGATCGCTACCTCATCCTTTATTTGCTGATGATGTACGGCATCCGGACGGCTCAAATGGCTGAAAATATGCTCCATCATGACGACCGAACCATCAACCATCATGCCTATTGCAATCGTCAAACCACCGAGCGACATCAAATTCGCCGAAACGCCCCACTGGGCCATCACCATCAGCGCCAGCAGGATCGAGATCGGCACCGAGATCAAGACCAGAAAAGTCGCACGCAGATTGAGCAGAAATAACATCAGCACGACAATAATCAGTATAAAGGCCTCAAGCAGTGCCTGACTCACCGTTGATACGGCCTTATCAACCAGATCGGATTGATCATAGACCGCTTCAATCGTCACACCTTCGGGCAAAGCCATCTGGATCGCCGGTAAACGGGCCCGGATACTGTCAATCGTTTCCTTGGTATTCGCACCCATCCGCTTCAGCACAACACCGGCAACCACTTCACCAAGCACTTCAGGCTTACCAGAAGCATCGCGGCGGCTCATGGTAACAGCGCCCTGGCGAATTTCCGGACCGAAGTCAACATCAGCCACATCATGGACGTAGACCGGCACACCATCGACATCCCGCAGGGAAATATTGCCGATATCGTGAATACCTTCGACACCACTACGCACCCATCCGACCCCGCGAATCACCAACTGTTCTTCACCGCGATCCATATACCAGCCGCCGGCATTGCGGTTATTGGCCTCGATTGCCGAGGCAACGTCATCACTGCTGAGGCCATAGGCAAGCAGGCGCTGCGGATTCAACTGCACCTGGTATTGACGAACCTCACCACCAAAGGACAACACTTCCGTTACCCCCGGCACCGGCATCAGTAACAGTTTTACCACCCAGTCATTGAGACTACGCAAGGCAATGGCATTGAAACCGCTATCATCACTGGCTAACAGGATGTACTGGAAAACCTGGCCGAGTCCGGATGTATTCGGCCCCATCCCGGGCGTACCGATACCGTTCGGAATTTGTTCCTTGGCTGCCTGTAAACGCTCAAAAACCAGTTGCCGGGCAAAGTAGATATCCGTTCCTTCATTAAAAACAACGGTAATCACCGACAAGCCCGTCTTCGATATCGAACGCACTTCGGCGACATCAGGCAAGGCATACATCACTGCCTCAATGGGAAAAGTAATGAGCTGCTCAACCTCTTCGGCAGCCAGCCCCTGAGCCTCAGTATTGATCTGTACCTGGACATTGGTCACATCCGGGAAAGCATCGAGATTGAGCTTCGGCAGTACCAGGACAGCGGCCACCATTGTCGCGATCAGCGCTAGCACCACCAGCAAGCGGTTTTCAATACCGGCATCAATAATCTTGTTCAACATGATGTTGTCCCTTAGTGGTTATGCACAGAAAAACCGCTCTTAGCGATTTCCGACTGCACAAAAAAGGCACCCTGACTAACAATGGTCGTACCGGTAACAAGACCTTCAATCAGCACACGGTCTCCGACCGTGCGCAAAACTTCAATCTCATGACCTTCAAAGCGACCATCAGAGGTCTCAACAAAGACCTGCCAATCACCATCCGGACTGCGGAGAACGGCAGCTAATGGCACGACAATGCCCTTGTCTTTTTTACTGCTTTCAATGATGGTCGTGACAAATTGACCAGGATGCAGGTCATCATCCGGATTAGCGACTTCGATCTGTATCGCCAGTGTGCGGGTTTTTTCATCGAGGGTATGGCTGGCCTGAACCACCTGACCGCTCAGCCAGCGCTGGCCGGCCTGTACACGCACGGGTGCGGATAGTGCAATCTGACGCGCATCTTCCGGGGTCAGCTGCGCTTCGACCCAGAGCAATGATTCATCGCTGATAGCCATAAGCAACTGTCCCGCTTCGATCAGTTCACCCACGACAAAATCATCACTGATGACGGTGCCACGCTGAGCAGATAACAACTGGAACTCCCCCGTTGCCTGGGCGGCATCCCCCATTTTCAGCAATGACGTCACCTGTGCCTTGGTCATACCATAGGCGCGGACCCTGGCAACCGCTTGTTGATAAGTAATCTGTGCGGTGACAAAGCGCTTCTCGGAAACCACCTTACGGCCAAGATTTTTAACCCGCCGCCATTCGACACTGGCTTTCATCAAGCCCCCCTGGGCCTCGGCCATGGCGACACTGGACAGGCTCACCAACGGCTGTCCCTGGCGCACCTTATCGCCAAGCCGAACATGGCGGCGAATAACCTGTGCGGCGATACGTGGCGTCACTTTACTCGTGCGATAGGCATTCAGCCTAACCTCACCGGGAGCAGCTATTGCAGCCCCCAAAAGCTGTTCCCGGACAAGCACTGTTTCAATACCAGCCATCTGCATCTGGGCGACACTGAGATCAGCTGCAGCAGCGCTTTCAGTATCATGCCCCCCCTCTTCATCAGCTTCTTCCGCTTGCGCTGAATCGTTCTCATCACCATGACCATGCTCGGCAGCAGAGAGCGTCACCGGCACAGCCAGGCTTAGCAATAACAATACGATCCAAAACCTATTCATTTGTCGATCTCTCCAGAATTCATTGTCTGCATACTCAGTCCCAACCACTGCGCCATCCGCCCTGAAGCATCCAGCCAGGCAATCGCTGCCTGCCAAAGGTCACCGCCCAGTTGCGTTGCTGTTGCCTGGGTATCAATACTTTGTTTGGCCTGAATCAAATAATCGCTGGCCGTCAATTCACCTGCCTGCCAGAGCTGAGCAAGCAGGTTTTGCTGTTCCTGCTGCGCTTGTCGGCCAGTCACCTGCCAGAATCGCCAGGCTCGGAGCATATTCTCAAAGCGCCCCTGGCTGGCGGTAATACGGGCACGCGCCCGGCGCGATGCCTCGCGGTATTCCTCTTCGGCACGCACCACCTCATGGCGATTGGCGGCAATGTCATCACGAAAACGATTGCGGACAAACAGTGGCAGTTCCAGGCTCAATCCGAATAACGCCGACGAATCCTCACGACCAAGCCGAATCGCCACCGTCGGGTCAGCGCTTGCTGCGCCTTTGGCTAGACGCACCCGGGCCTGCGCTGCTTGCAGGCGCATTTGCAATACCTGCAATGCAGGCAACTTAGCAAGTGCAGCTGGGATGGATGCTTGTCCTTCGGGTACAGGAATTGCCGCCATCGGCAGCGTAGGCCATGACGATTTTTGCAGATCACTGACTGCCTGCATGGCAGCGATACTCTCAGCCAGCTCAGTCTCGATTCCGACCCTTTTCAGCAAAGATTCGCTATAGGCCAGGCGTGCCAGTGAAACATCGAGCGCATGCATGTCACCAGCACGGTAACGATGTTCAACCGTATCCATAAAGCGCTTCATCAAGACTGTCCGACTACGCGCCAATTGCTGCATATCAAGGGCTGTTTGATAGCGCGCAAGTGCGGCCAGTGCTTCCGTCGCAACCTGCTTACGCATACCAGCTAAGGCGGCCATTGCTGCCAGCAGATCAGCATCAGCAGCAGCCGTTAGCGACTGACGCTGGTCACCCCAATCGATAGTTTGTGAAAGACCGACGGTAAAGGTATTGATATCGGTGCGCTCAGCATCAACTGTCAGCTCAGGGTTATAGCGCGCTCTGCTCGCCCCTTTTTGGCGCGCAAGCATACTCGCAACAGCCGCCTTTGCGGCCTCGACAGCCGGGCTTTGTGACCAAATACGGCCAATAAGGTGCTGTAGTGGCAGCCCCCCTACAGCAATATCAGGAATGGACTTCTTCGTTGCTTCCGCGGCCTCGGCAGCAGAAACAACTGATAACGCCAGTGGCAGGCAAACCATCACGTTTGCCAAAAAACTTTTTTTGGACCACATAACTCATTTCCTTCATGTGCAATAAAAAACTGTCACATACAGCGGTATGACAGGCACGAAAAAACGAAAGAAATCAGGCTATCGGAGGTCTTAGCAAGGGAGCGACATAAAGTGGTCGCAGGGAGGTAAAAGGCAGGTGGCAATGATTTGCCGCATAAAGAGACGCCGACGTAACGCTGTCATCATGAAGCACAAGCAGATGAACCTCACCGTGACAACAATGGTCATCAGTGTGATCTTCATCGTCGGTAGCCGTATCAGAAAAAGGCACTGCGCTGGCAGTCACAGCACCATGACCGAGAGAGGCTGCCGGATCGGCATCCCACGCATAGGCCATGCTGGCGAATAGATTACACAGCAGCAACAAAGTAGTCAGAAAACGTCTCATAGGCTGATCATGCTATGTGATATTCGCCTGCAGTGTCAAACTCCAAGCAGGCCATTAGGCCTTTCCCAGCCCCGTTAACAGCAGGCAGGCTCTGTCAACTTGCCGATATCTGTTCGAAAACGTCGTTGCCTAGCTGTCCCGACCATTATTTTCGTTAAACTCTAAATGTGATCTTGCTTTAAGAACAAGAAAGTATACACGCCCTAATGCCAAAGCTGACCCCATCCCTGGTGCTATTTCAATCGGTGTTGGCGTAATTTCTTGCACCGGAAAAACAATCACTTTCCGTTAAGACGACAACAAGGGGTATTTCAACAAATATATCGACACCCATAGGCTCTCCCTGCAGAGACCTTGCCTCGGCAAGTATAAAGGGTTGAAACAATCCATAAGACCATCAAAGTGCCTAGTGCATGGAGAAAACCATGGAAAAATTCTGCGTCGAAAATACCCGACAGGCATCATGAATAAACAGCCATATAAACATCAAAAATGATAGTGACAATGCAACTGTTATAGCTATATGCGGAAGTCAATTGACCTACCAGATTAAAGCCGTTGTGATTTTATTTATCTTTATTCGGCTTTTCAGGGTACAACGGTTTAAGTCTCTTGGGTATTGTCTGAGAATTCTTTATAATTCAATTTATCTCACATGTTATGTCAAAGTAACCCATGGCATAGGCGTCAAGAAGTGTCGCGATTAAAATTGTCAACCCGATACAACCACGATGCCGAAAAATTCTTTCCACAATACCGCCATCTCTGTACTCTTCCTGCCAAAAACCAAGTATTGCCGAATGCATATAAAAAGCTATCTCAACCTCCTGAGACTGCCCGGGCGTCGTCCTTTTTTATGGATATTTTCTCACCTCCAATCATTTTTAAGTTTCATGTCTAGAAAACGGGAAAAACCTTCAAGGAAGGATTTTTAATTCTCATTTTCTGTTGTTATTTGCGTCAAAATATAGCGACAAATCTTTGTAATCAGAACATTTTTCACGATTGTTAAAATAAAAAC
>JALWQD010000056.1 GCA_026994735.1 Gammaproteobacteria bacterium
TGGCACGACCGGCGCTGGGCCCGTTGGTGACGGAGGCCGTGATGGTTGACGGACCGGCATTATTGGAACTGATCTGAACACTGGCTTTGCCGCTGGTATCGGTAGTGGCTGTGGTGGCTGAGAGAATGCCCCGCGTGGCTGAGAAATTGACTGTCTGACCAACCTGCGGTGTACCATTCTGCTCCCAAAGAACAGAGACGGTCTGATTCGTGTTGAGCGGGATATCGCTGTTCAGTATCGGTGCTTCCAGAAGAAAGTTATCTCCGGAAATAGCCAATGTGTGCGTCGTGCTGACGCCAAGTCCGGTGAAAGTCAGTGTGTCGCTGCCCGAGGCATTGGCGGCAACGGTAATCGTTACCTGGCCATTGGTATCGGTACGCAGACTGCCATTCGTTGCCGTGATGATATTGCCGAGCGCTGATGTGGCACTGATTAATTCATTGCTGATGGCCTTGCCATCGGAATCTTTAAGCGTAATGACCAGGTCAAGTGAGGCATTGAGGACAATGCTGGAGTCACCGCTGACGGAAATATTTGTACCGGTGACATCCACGCTTGTTGTCTGGCTGGTATTGCCCGTGGTTGCTGTCACCGTGATCGTGCGGTTGCTTTTGTTGCCTCCCGGGTTGAGCAGGGCGGTTGCCTTGCCCGACGCATCGGTGAGCCCTTGGGTGGTATTGATCGAGCCACTGGAGGCAGAAAAGGTGACATCAATGTCTTTTAACAAGCGGTTGCTGCTGTCTTTGACTATGGCGGTAATAATGGTATCGCTGCTGCCACTGGAGCCGAGCTGAGGCGAACTAACCAGCAGTGTCAGCACGCCGGCGCTGGTATTTGAGTTGTTGGTGCTGGTGGTAAAAAAATTGCCATTGTCACCGCAGGCCACAAGCATCATGCTGATGATTGTGGCGAAGAAGGTTTTCATTATCTTTCCCATCATTGTTTGCTCCATAGCGGCGGTCACCGGTAGGTGATCTCAGGCCGCATACGCCTGGTTGATGACTGTTGCTCTCATTCCGGCCTCTGCAGGCCCCGTTACTCTGACTGTTAGGCTAGATGGGTAAATAACTATTTCGACATGGCCTGGTTACCCTTGAGGATCTTGGGTGTCACAAAGATCAGCAATTCGGCTTTCTTGTCTTTGTTGATGGTGTGTCTGAAAAGACCACCGATCAATGGCAGGTCGCCGAGAAGGGGGACTTTATTGACCTGGTGAGAACGCGTTTGTTCATAGATGCCGCCGAGAACAATCGTTTCACCGTTATCGACGAGAACCTGGGTTTGAACTTCGCGGGTGTCGACACTGGGGACGCCCTGGAAAATTTCACCGACGCTGTCCTTGTTTACGGCCAGGTCCATGATGACGTGGCCATCCGGTGTGATCTGTGGCTGGACCTTGAGGCTGAGTACCGCTTTCTTGAAGGAAATCGTTGCGGCACCACTCGATGACGATTGTAAGTAGGGGATTTCGACACCCTGCTCGATATGTGCCTCAGTCTGATTGGCTGTGATCACTCGTGGGCTGGAAATAACTTCGCCACGTCCTTCGGCCTGCATGGCTGACAGTTCCAGATCGACAAGGTAATCGCTACTGAGAATAGACAGCGCGATCTTGCCTGCCGGGCTGGCAACAGGCAGGCTGACGCCGAGGCGATCTGTTAATGTCGGTGTGTTGAAGTTAGGGGCCGAGGCAACGATGCCGTCAGTGCCGTTGAGAGAACCACTGAGGCCAACACTGCCGTTGCTGCCACGGGGGCCGACAGCGGTGGCACCGAAACGGACACCGAGTTCGCGGCTGAAATCATCATTGGCAACGACGATCCGTGACTCAATCAAGACCTGACGCACAGGGATGTCGAGCCTGCTCACTAATCTGCGGATTTCGGTAAGTTTGTCGCTTGTGTCGCGCAGCAACAATGAGTTGGTACGTTCATCAATGGTGACGCTACCTCGTGTTGAAAGCATCGAGTTTTCCTTTGCTTTCTGCAGGGCGGCAATGTTTTCAGCCTTGGCATAGTTGACCTGGACCAGGTCGGAATGCAGGGGTGCCAGTTCTTCTGCCTGTTGCTGTGCCTGGAACTCGGCCTTTTCGCGCTCAGCGATTTCATCAG
>JALWQD010000057.1 GCA_026994735.1 Gammaproteobacteria bacterium
CTGCGAAAATGGCTGCCATGGCATTTTGGACAAGGCGGAATATGAGAGGTTTTTTTGAAATGCAGTGCTTGGCCACAATCCTGGCAGAAGAGCGTGCCAATGCTGGTTATCTCGCCACTGTGGTAGTTGCTGGACCGTTCTGCCTGCTGCTGGAGCATGAGGTGGGCAAGCTGGGTACGGTCGGCGACAGAAGTAAATAATTCGAGTAGCTGATCTTCGACCAGGGCGATATCAAAGCGTAGCCAGTCTACGAATTCCCGGGTTTTTTCTTTGCCGATGAAATTGGCAGCATCTTCGAGGTCCCGGCGAATGTAAGAAGCGAGCAGATCGGCTTCATCGCGAGTGATGTCACCCAGCTCGACAGCCTTGGCACGGGCGTTATCGATGAAGTGCTGCAGGGGTTTCTTGTCGGATCCATTCTTCCAGGCTTCATGAATATATTGCAGCATCCGGTCATAGGCTTTGGTCAATTCATGCTGGCGCTGATGATCGGTCATGGTATTTCTCCTTAAAGATGACAGACGAGTGACGAGAGCGCCGGATGGGGCTGGCTAACGCTGGTTTTGACTGACAAAATGGCCGCTGTGTTCTCCAGCGGGAGCCATCCGTTTGCCGATCTCCTCACGATCACCTCCATACAAGGCTCGCCTTATGTAATAATGCGGCCATTTTATGGGATCACAAGATGTGATTGTCGGAAACGATCGTTTGACTTGCCGTACAGGGATCTTGGCAGTGCCGTCAATTTACGAGAAGAAGATTATTGGTATGGATGAAAAAGGTCATGACAGGCAGCAGCAGGGGCAACGATATGATCCGGCCACTCTGGAGGTAGCGATACAGGCTGAGTGGCTGGCAGCGGGTGTCTATCGTGCTGATGAGCAGGCAGCTGGGGAGAAGTATTATTGCCTGGCGATGTTTCCCTATCCCAGTGGCCGTCTGCATATGGGCCATGTGCGCAACTATACCTTGGCCGATGTGATTGCCCGCTATCAGCGTATGCAAGGCAAGAATGTCCTGCAGCCGATGGGCTGGGACGCTTTTGGTTTGCCGGCTGAAAATGCGGCCATCAAGCATGGCGTGCCACCGGCTCAGTGGACCCATGAAAATATGGCTTATATGCGCCGTCAGCTGCAGCGTCTTGGTTTTGCCTATGACTGGCAGCGTGAAATTGCCACTTGCCAGCCGGAATACTATCGCTGGGAACAGTGGCTCTTTCTGCGCTTGCTGAAGAAGGGGACTGTTTATCGTAAGACATCGCCGGTTAACTGGTGTCCTCATGACCAGACTGTGCTGGCTAATGAGCAGGTTGTCGATGGTCGTTGTTGGCGCTGTGATACTGCCGTAGAGCGGCGTGAGATTGCTCAGTGGTTTATGCGAATCACGGCCTATGCTGACGAATTACTGGCCGGTCTTGACAAGCTGGAGTCCTGGCCTGAGCAGGTGCGTACCATGCAGCGCCACTGGATCGGGCGTTCGGAAGGCGTTTCTCTGCAATTTGCTGTTGTCGGCGATGATCAGCCGCTGACTGTTTATACGACACGGGTAGATACCCTCATGGGCGTTACCTACCTGGCCGTGGCTGCAGAGCATCCTTTGGCGCGGCGAGCAGCCGAAATGGACCCGGTTGTTGACGATTTTACGGCGGAATGCCGTCGCAGTGTGATGGCTGAATCGGCGCTCGAGACGATGGAGAAAAAGGGCATGGATACCGGTTTCAAGGCCGTGCATCCACTGACTGGTGAATATGTGCCCGTCTGGGTCGCTAATTTTGTCCTCATGTCTTACGGCAGTGGCGCTGTAATGTCAGTGCCGGCGCATGATCAGCGTGATTTCGATTTTGCTGCTCGCTATGGCCTGCCTGTGCGCCCTGTTATCTATCCTGTCGATGAAAGCATCATTGTCGATTTCGAGCAAGCCGCTTTTGTGAATGATGGTTTGTTGCGTGATTCGGGAGCTTTTGATGGCCTTACCTCGGCAGCGGCGCGGGAAGCCATTGCCGATGCCCTGGGAGAGAAGAGCTGTGGCCAGCGTGAGGTACATTACCGGTTGCGTGACTGGGGGGTCTCGCGACAGCGTTATTGGGGCACACCGATACCTGTTGTTCATTGTCCGGATTGTGGCATTGTGCCTGTGAAAGAGGCGGATTTACCGGTTGTATTGCCGACCGATGTGACGCTCGATGGCAGCGGTTCGCCATTGGCTGCTATGGATGATTTTCGTTTAACTCGCTGCCCTGTTTGTGACGGTGAGGCCGAGCGTGAAACAGATACCTTCGACACGTTTATGGAATCCTCCTGGTATTATGGCCGCTATACCTGCCCGGACAATGACCAGGCGATGCTTGATCAGCGTGCCGATGACTGGCTTCCAGTTGATCAATATGTCGGTGGTATTGAACATGCCATTTTGCATTTGCTCTATGCCCGTTTTTTTCATCGTCTGCTGCGTGATGAAGGTTTGGTGGCAACCGATGAACCCTTTGCCCGTTTGCTGACACAGGGCATGGTGCTGAAAGATGGCAGTAAAATGTCGAAATCAAAAGGAAATACGGTGGACCCGGAAGCGCTGATTGAGCAATACGGTGCCGATGCCGTGCGCCTGTTTATTCTTTTTGCAGCACCGCCAGAGCAATCGCTGGAGTGGTCTGACAGTGGCATGGAAGGTGCCTCACGCTTTCTCAAACGGCTCTGGGCACGGGTTGGCAGTCATTGTGCGGGCGCTGCAGTTGGCGTATTGAAGGCAGACAGCCTCAATGATCAACAGCGTAATTTACGTCGCCAATTACACGAATTAATAGCTCGGGCGAGCGATGCTATCGGGCGTCGGCAGACATTCAATACAGCGATTGCGGCGACGATGGAAATGGTTAATACCCTTTATCGTTTTGAGGATGACAGTGCCCAGGGGCGTGCTGTGGTGCAGGAATGCTGTTCTGTGGTGGTGCGGATTCTGGCCCCTATTGTGCCACATATTTGTACGGTTCTTTGGCGGCAGTTGGGTGAGCCAGGCGAGGTTATTGATGCTCCCTGGCCGTTGCTGGATGAGGCAGCGCTGAGTTCGGAGAGCATGATCCTGGTTGTCCAGGTCAATGGCAAAGTACGTGGCCGCATTACGATACCGACAAGCGCCGATGAGGATGCCATTACAGCCGCAGCCATAGCCGATGAAAATGTCAGTCGTTTTGTTGCTGACTTGACGGTAAAGCGGGTTATTGTTGTACCCGGTCGCCTGGTTAATATTGTCGCTGTGCCATGAGCAAATGTCTTGCCGGTGGTTTTGTCTGGGCACTTGTTTTGAGCCTTGCTGGCTGCGGTTTTCACCTGCGAGGCAATGATGCCCAGTTTACCGGTTTGCCCGCAATTTATATCGAAGGTGAGGATATCGCCTTGCTCGATTTGTTGCGGCAGACACTGCAGGATGCCGGCGCGCTGGTGGTCGAGAAAGCGGCGGCAACGAAGGTCCATTTGCTGATTCGTTCCGAGACCCTGGATCGTCGTGTATTGTCTGTCAATACTTCAGGTAAGGTGCAGGAATATATCCTCTTTTATCGACTTGATTTTAGTCTCGGAGATCCGGGGAAGGCACCGATACAGACGATTGAGCTGCAGCGTGACTTCGATTTTACCGGCACAGATGTGCTGGCTAAAGAGGATGAAGCTGCCAGTCTTTTCCGGCAGATGAGGCGTGAAACAGCCCGGCACTTGCTGCGGCGTTTACAAGCACAGTTGAAATCACAGCAATGACTTTGGGGTCGGGTCATGCAACTTCGTCCTGAAGGATTAACGTCGGCTCTGCAGGCGGGAATGCCATCTGTTTTTCTCCTTTCAGGAGATGATCCTTTGTTGCAGCAGGAGGCGAGCGATGAAATTCGCCACGCTGCCCGGCGTGATGGCTATGATGAGCGGCGCATCTTTGATGTTAATGCTGCTTTTGACTGGCAGGAGTTGACGGCGGCGGCACAGGAACTGTCCCTGTTTAGTCGCCGCCGCCTGCTTGAGTTAAGAATGCCGGATAGCCGTCCCGGCAAGGACGGTGCAGCCGCCTTAACGGCCTATGCGGCAGCACCTCCGACAGACACCTGTCTGTTGATTTGCAGCGGCCGTCTTGATGCTGGTCAGCGCAAAGCGCGTTGGTACAAGGCTCTCGATGCGGTCGGCATGACGATGACCCTGTGGCCGGTCGAGCAAGGCAATCTGGGGCAGTGGATTGCCCAGCGTATGCACCGGTCCGGTTTGCGCGCAACTGCGGAGGCCTGCGAGCTGCTGGCAGAACGTGTTGAAGGGAATTTGCTGGCTTGTGTTCAGGAAATAGAGAAGTTGCTTGTCCTCAAGGGAGAAGGGGCAGATATCGGTGCTGAGGAGATTATCGAATTGGTCGCGGATAGTGCCCGCTACGATGTTTTTAAATTGGTTGATGCCGCGCTGGTTGCGGATCCGGCCAGGGTCGCGAGAATTCTTGATGGCTTGCGTCAGGAGGGTGTGGCGGCAGCACTGATTTTGTGGGCACTGAGTCGAGAAATTCACAGTCTTCAGGGAATGCTGGCAGAAATTGGGCAAGGCCAGTCGATGGAGCAAGTGATTGGCCGCCGCCGTATCTGGCCACGGGCACGTCAGCAGCGGACGCGTGCCGCCCTGCAGCGCTTGTCTGCAGACAAAGTCTGGCGTTTGTTGAGTCTGGCGGCGCGAGTGGAGAAGATGGTAAAGGGACGCCTGCAGGGCAATCCCTGGGATGAATTGTTACAATTGTCATTGTTACTGGCCGGAATGGATCTCTTTCGGGTGACGGCTTGATGAAAAATGCAGAGAGGAACTCAGTTGTTGGATATCAAAGAATATATGTACGATGTCGGTCAGCGGGCCCGGCAGGCTGGGCGTACACTGGCAGCCGCCGGAACGGCAGCAAAAGACCAGGCCTTGCTGGCTATCGCCGATGCCCTGCAGGCTGATGAAAAGGTTTTGCTCGAAGCCAATGGTATCGATATGCAGCGTGGCCAGGAAAATGGTCTTGATGCTGCCTTGCTTGACCGTCTGGCGCTCGATGAAGGGCGAATCTCAGCCATGGCTGAGGGATTGCGGCAAATTGCCGCTTTGCCTGATCCAGTGGGTGAAATCGCCCAGCTGGTGAATCGTCCGTCAGGCATCCAGGTCGGTAAAATGCGTGTGCCGCTGGGGGTTGTCGGGATTATCTACGAATCTCGTCCGAATGTGACAGCCGATGCCGCCGGACTCTGTTTGAAGTCCGGGAATGCGACAATATTGCGTGGTGGCTCGGAAGCAATTGAATCGAATCAGGCGATAGCCCGCTGTATTCATGCCGGTCTTGCGCAGGCTGGTTTGCCTGCTGATGCCGTACAGATTGTTGCCACCACAGACCGCACTGCAGTGACGGAACTGGTGCGCTTGAAAGGCTTCGTTGATATCATCATTCCCCGTGGTGGTCCGGGGTTGATCGAAGCAGTCGCTGATGCTGCATTGATGCCTGTGCTGAAGCATCTGCATGGCGTCTGTCACGTTTATATTGATTCTGAGGCTGACATCAAGAAGGCGATTGCTGTTGCTTTTAATGCGAAAACACAGCGCTACGGGACTTGTAATACCATGGAAACGTTACTGGTTGCCCGCGATATTGCCGCCCAGGTGTTGCCTGAATTGGCCCATCGCTATGCTGAAAAGGGCGTCGAGTTGCGTGGCTGTGCCGAGACATGCCAATTATTGCCTGCCTGCCTGCTGGCGAGCGAAGAAGACTGGTCGGCCGAGTATCTGGCACCCATTCTGGCGATTCGCCTGGTGAGTAATATTGATGAGGCCATGGAACATATACACCGTTATGGCTCTGATCATACAGAGTCCATTATTAGCGAAAATCAGCAGCACTGTCGCCGTTTTTTACGCGAAGTTGATGCCAGCTCAGTCATGATCAATGCCTCGACGCGTTTTGCCGATGGTTTTGAATATGGCCTCGGGGCCGAGATTGGCATTAGCACTGACAAAATTCATGCGCGCGGTCCGGTGGGTCTTGAAGGTCTGACTTCGCAAAAATATATTGTCATTGGTGATGGCCATATTCGCAACTGATCGGGCCGCTGGGCAGCAGCGGGGGCCAGGCAACACTTGTTAGCAATCTTTGGCGGCACTTTCGATCCCGTGCATCTTGGTCATCTGCGCATGGCCATTGAGGCAGCAGAGGCGCTGTCCGCGCGGGAGCTGCGTTTTCTTCCCTGCCGACAACCGGTTCATCGAGCGCCAACCCGCGCCAGTGCAAAAGACCGTCTGGCGATGTTGCAGCTGGCAATCCAGGGGGAGCCCTGTTTTCGTGTCGATCGGCGAGAGATCGAGCGAGCGACACCCTCGTATATGATCGAGACACTGACTTCTCTGCGTCTGGAGAACCCTGACGAGAGTATTACCTTGATATTGGGGATGGATGCTTTTGCTACGCTCCCGACTTGGCAGGCATGGCAGAAAATTCCGGAATGGGCACATTTGCTGGTACTGCGCCGGGCACACAGCCCCGTACATATTACGGAGCCCTTGCAGGCGCTATTGTACCAGCGCCAGGTTGACAGGCCAGCGGCACTCGCAGCCACGACTGCCGGTAAGATCTGTTATCTGCAAACAACACCCCTGGATATTTCTTCCTCAGCCGTTCGTGCGCTGCTGACCGAAGGGCGCTCGGCGAGATTTTTATTACCTGACAGTGTTCTTGATTATATTCAGGCACAGCAACTTTATTAACGGCCTGCTAGAATAGCTGCCGTTTGTGACCGAGGATCGATCTATCATGCATCAATCAACCATTCGCCTTAAGGATCTGGCAGTCGCCGCTCTTGAGGATCTCAAGGCCGAGGCCATTACCATCCTTGATGTGACAACCATGAGCAGTATGACGGACATCATGATTGTTGCCAGCGGTCGTTCCAACCGTCAGGTACGATCGCTGACCCAGCACCTGGTCAGTAAAGCCAAGGCAGCAGGGATTCCGCCGCTCGGTGTTGAAGGTGAGCGGGAAGGCGAGTGGGGGCTGGTTGATCTTGGCGATGTCATTGTCCATGTGATGCAGCCGACAGTGCGTGACTTTTATCAGCTGGAAAAGCTCTGGCAGATTGATGATTCGGCTTCGGCTGAGGATGTCTAGCGGATTGATGCCAGCATCGACCGTTTAGTCACGGTTGTTTTTCAGCGATTATTGTTATGCGTATCCATATTATTACAATTGGTCAACGACCGCCTGCCTGGGTTGAGGCCGGGTTTACCGACTATGTTCGACGCATGCCACCTTCTTGTGCGATCAATCTGGTTGAAATCGCGCTCGCAAAACGCAGCAAGAACGCAGATGTCAAGCGTTTACGCAAGCAGGAAGGAGCGCGCATGTTAGCGGCGATTCCTCCTGCCAGCTTGGTGATTGCTCTGGAAGTGGGAGGGCGCGAGTGGACGAGTGAAGCGTTGGCCGTGAAATTAAGTGACTGGATGCAGGATGGTCGGGATGTCTGTCTGCTCATTGGCGGTCCGGATGGTCTTGATCCGGGCTGCCTGCAGCGTGCCGACCGGCTATGGTCTCTTTCTTCCCTGACCTTGCCGCATGCATTGGTGAGGGTGTTTTTGGCCGAACAGATTTATCGTGCCTGGAGTATCTCTCAGGGCCATCCTTACCATCGTTCCTGATCGCCTCCTCTTAATCCCGACCATTTTACTATGAATAAACACAATCACTGAAGGGTATTGTCTGCTCCCGCGATACTCTCTATAATCGACATTCTCGATGTAGCTTTATGTCACTTTGTTGGAGGGAACTATGTTCAAGGCATTGATGCGATTTTTTTGTGGTAAATCCGAGTCAGATAATCAGCAGACAAGTCTTTTTGATCGTCTTGGTGGCGAGGCCGCTGTCGATGCTGCGGTCGATCTTTTTTACCGCCGTGTCCTTGCCGACGATCGAATCAAGCACTTTTTCGAAGGTGTTGACATGGACAAGCAGGCGGCAAAGCAGAAGGCCTTCCTGACCATGGCCTTCGGTGGTCCGAACAAATATACCGGTGAGGACATGCGCAAAGGCCATGCCCACCTGGTTGAGAAAGGCCTCAATGACTCGCATTTTGATGCCGTTGTTGAAAACCTTGGCGGGACACTGAAAGAGATGGGGGTTGCCGATGAACTGATCGCTGAAGTTGCGGCGATTGCCGAGACCACCCGGGCAGATATTCTGGCCGGCTTTACTGACGAGGAGAAAAAGGCAATGGGGCAGGAAAAGAGCTTGTTTGATCGTATTGGTGGCGAGGCTGCTGTTGATGCTGCGGTCGATCTTTTCTACCGCCGTGTTCTGGCTGATGACCGTATCAATATGTTTTTTAGCGGGGTTGATATGGACAAGCAGGCAGCAAAGCAGAAGGCCTTCCTGACCATGGCCTTCGGTGGTCCGAACAAATATACCGGTGAGGACATGCGCAAAGGCCATGCCCATCTGGTTGAACGAGGTCTCAATGATTCGCATTTTGATGCCGTTGTTGAAAACCTTGGCGGGACATTGAAAGA
>JALWQD010000058.1 GCA_026994735.1 Gammaproteobacteria bacterium
GTCTCACGGAGCAAGGTGTTACTCATTTTGCCATCAAAATGGATCGCCAGTTTTGTGCCGGATGGGGCCATTGCTCTGAGGCTTTCAGCATGCCGGCGTAGAGAGACTTTGGTAAACCGTTTTTATTGGCAAAGCTGCCTTGTTTCGTAAGCTTTCGAAATAAGCGGTGAACTGCTTCAACGGCGTTAGTCGTATAAATTGCGGTACGCACATATTGCGGATATTTGAAGTAGGTTGATTAACGTTGGCCACTTACAGCGCCAGCTTCGCAGGTGGCTTTATAACGTAAGGCCAGACGCCGTGTTCTCTTCTTGATTATTTTATGTAAACGGTAATCGTTACCGTTTACATTATCATTCGTGGTCGATATACTTCGTTTTCGTTTGTTAGTCATTGCTTATCTCTGCCGTTGAGTACGAGAAGGAGTTGCTTGTCCATGAAGGTAACGGTTGGCCAGATTTTGGCGGTGTTGGTTTTTTTTATGGCCTGTTTTAGCCCGGCTTGGGCGACGGAGGATGACCTTTGGTCGGCAATCGAATCACTGCAAGAACAGCTCGATATGACGGCGGCCGCACTTGAGATGCCGGCCGGGTTGCCACAGGAGCCTGCTCGTGGCATGACGACAATAGGGGGGTATGGCGAGTGGCATTTTAGCAATCTTGATAGTAAATCGGAGATGGATATTCATCGTGTTGTCTTGTTTGTTGGCCATGAATTTGACGATGCATTGCGTTTCTTCAGTGAATGGGATCTGGAGCATGCAGACAGCCTTGAGCTTGAACAGGCCTTGTTGACATATGACCTTGGCCCGCGCCAGAGGCTGGCTGCCGGTGTCATGCTGATGCCGCTGGGCATCATCAATGAAAGTCATGAGCCGACGGCTTTTTATGGTGTCGAGCGGAACCCTGTCGAGACACAAATTATCCCGACGACCTGGCGTGAAGGAGGATTGGCGTTGTCAGGGAATAGTGCAAGCGGTCTGGGCTATGATCTTATGTTGTCATCAGGTCTGAACGCTGTTGATGATCCGCTGACGACTCAGGATGAGACATATATTATTCGTTCGGGGCGTCAGCAAGTGGCGCAGGCTGTGGCCAATGATTTTGCCGCGACGGCGCGTTTGAAGTGGACCGGCATAGCCGGTCTGGAGCTGTCTGCGAGTATCCATCGCCAGGAAAATATAACCCAGGGGCGCGATGCGGATGCGGCCGCGACAATGCTGGAAAGTCATGTCGTTTTCAGTCATGGATCCTGGACATTGAAAGCGCTCTATGCCCGCTGGGATATTAATGGCCCTGCTGCCGCAGCGACGGGGCGCGATCTGCAACACGGCGGCTATCTTGAATCGGCCTTCAGGTTTAGCGCAAAGCTGGGTGTTTTTGCACGTTTCAATGTTTGGGACAACAGGGCTGGAGACAGCGCCGACAGTGAACAGCAACAGCTCAATTTTGGGGCTAATTACTGGTTGCATGAGGGCGTTGTCGTGAAGGCTGATTATATGCGTCAGCGGCGGGCAGGCAAACAAACCGACGCCGGATTGAATCTCGCAATCGGTTATGCCTTCTAGTGTGAATGTCATGATGATCAAGTGTGGCCGTGGTTGCCGAGTGACTGCCTGGCAAAGGCAAGCACGTGTGTTTTGGCGCTTTTCTGGTGATGGGAAATATCCGCTCCTGGCTCTCATGTTTGCGTTGCTGGCGATTGCTGATGTGTCAATGGCTCAGGAGCAAAAACAGCTGACGGAGCGTTTTCTTGCGGCAAGTTTTTGGGGCCATCCGCCACGCCCGTCATTGCTGTGGATAACGAAGAAAATCAAGCCTGCCATACGGCAGATCCTCGGGCATGATATGAAGCGCTTGCGGCTGCGATACTGGCGGCAGGGGGAGCGCAGTGTCTGGATACTGGCTGAGGTAGGCAAGGAGCGGGCAATCACCTTCGCTGTCCTGGTCGAGAAGGATCGTATCGCGCGTTTGCGGGTGCTGAAATACCGGGAAAGTAGAGGCTGGCAAATTCGCGAACGTTTTTTTACTGACCAGTTTTCCGGAGTCATGCTCGCGGCTGATGGTGCTCTTGACCGTCCTCTCGACAATATTCCCG
>JALWQD010000059.1 GCA_026994735.1 Gammaproteobacteria bacterium
GCCCGCTTGGATAGCCGCGCTGCGGGCTTCCTTCTGCTCGGGCGCCTCCTTGGGCATCTTGTAGGCCGCCATCACCCCATCGAAGGCCCGCGTATCCTCCTCGATGAGCTGCAGCAGGCGCTCGCGCAATTGCGTGGCCTGCGCCAGAGCTGCGGTCATTTCATCTGCTACATCAGCATATTTCTTGCGGCCAATGGTCAGATTGCAGACCATCGACAGCAGTGCAGCTCCCTGTGCGCCTGCCAGTCCGGCTGCAGAACCGCCACCGGGAGTAGCCGAACCTGCGGCCAGTTCATCAACGAATTGTTCCACAGTCAATGTCGTAAGCATAACAGTCAACTCCGTTGTTGAAAGATAACCAGGACGATTTGAGTCCTCTCAAACGCATTATAGCAGTTTACACAAAGGATGCTATAATACCAACCATCGTATGTGACTGATTTCCCCTTTTCCCCCACTAAACATCAGAGAGCATCCAATGAAAAACAATCCCCCCACAAACGATTTCCCTCCAGATGATCCGATGGAAGATTATTCCATCGCCGAGGAGGGCATCCCCGCCCCACCGCCTGACGCCGACGATTACAGCCTCTACGATGATCCGGAAATGGATGGGTATGTTCTGGACGACGAGAGCGCTTTCGACCCGGCAGAGCCGGATGACCTGGATGCATCCGTGTACGATCCCCCGCCACCGCCCCTGACCGATGATGATCTGGCTGGTGGAGGCGCCGAGCCACCCCGCAACGATGATAATTGGGCAAAGTCAAACTGGTGGAAGCTGGCGCTGATCGTGGTTGTCGTCATCCTGCTGCTCTTTGTACTGGCCCGGGCCTGCGGCAGCGGCAGCTGTTACCCGTGGCCTTGCAAACCTTGCAGGGCATTCCGCCGATTGTTTTTGGTCTCTGTGGATTGCTGCTGTTTGTTCATGCTCTGCAATGGGGGGTCTCATTGTTGAGCGGTGCCCTGATTCTGGCGATGGTGATTTTACCGTTGATGATTATTAATACGATTGTTGCCTTGCAGCGCATTGACAGCCATCAAACCGAGGCGGCCAGAGCACTCGGTCTGGGCGAGTTGGCTTTGATTCGGCGTGTCTGGTTGCCACAGGCATGGCCGGGCATGATGACTGCCTGGTTGTTGGCGATGGCACGTGCTCTCAGCGAGACGGCGCCGATCCTTTTTACGGCGACGGTGTTTTCGGGGGTGCGCTGGCCAGAGAGTATTTTTTCACCGGTCACCACTTTACAGACACATATTTTTTATCTTGCCCAGGAAGGTAATCATCCGCAATCGGTACGGGTTGCCTGGGGCAGTGCCCTGGTACTGGTCATCATGATTCTGGTTTTTAGCTTGCTGGCCGCCCGTTTACGCCGTCTTGGAGTCAGGCAATGAATAGACAAAACATCAGGGCCCGTATCGAGAGCGGAGCCGAAGTTGTTGAGAGTTTTCTCGATGTTAGCGATCTTTCGTTACAAATAGGTCGGAGATCGATACTTGATCGCATCAATATTTCACTTCCGAAGGGTGCGATTACCGTCTTGCTCGGGCCTTCAGGTGCGGGTAAGAGCAGTCTCTTGCGTTGTCTCAATGGTTTGCAAGCGGATTGGCAGGGCCGGGTGGTGATGCAGGGCCATGATGTGCGTTGCTGGCCGGGAGGGGAAGATGCCTTGCGCCGGCATATTGGCCTGATCGCGCAACGCCCTTGTGTTTTTCCGGGCACGATTGCCGCGAATGTCCTTTTTGGCCTGGCGCGCCGGCAAAGACGGCAGAGTTCCCATCTGATGATGCGCTGTTTACAGCAAGCGGCTTTGTGGGATGAGGTCCGTGACCGTCTGGATGATAGCGCCAGCTGTCTTTCGATGGGTCAGCAGCAGCGGCTTTGTCTGGCCCGTGCGCTTGCCGTTGGGCCGCAGTTGCTGCTGCTTGATGAGCCGACGTCGTCCCTTGATCCCCGTTCACGCAGCCTGATTGAAGATTCGCTGCGTAAGCTGGCAGAGAAAATACCCTTGTTGCTGGTCAGTCATGATCTTGAACAGGCTCAGCGGCTGGCCGACCAGGTCATTTTTCTCTGTGATGGGCGGGTGATTGAAAAGGCTTCGGCAGAAAAATTCTTCAGTCAGCCTGAACGCATCGAGAGTCGCGAGTTTATCCGTTGGCAGGTTTGTGACTGTGATTGACAGCGCCTTAACGTCGATGTGCCCGGCTTTATCGCTGGTCAGTGCGCTCAAAGTACGTTTCGATGAAGCGTGCATCATCAAAATGGCGTTTGCCAATAAAGGCTGTTGCCTGATGGCCGATGCTGCGCATGGCGCCGGCAGAGCGTATGCCCATGGGCCAGAGTAAAAACCGTTCGCGGCGCTCAGTGCCGGAAATGAGGCCGTCGGCGGCGAAAATACCGTGCCGCTGGCCTGTTTCATCGGGCAGGCTGCGCAGTTCATTATAATCTCTGGGCGTCAATGCCAGCCAGCGTTCTGTCTTTGCAACCGCAGCGATGCCACGAATAAAATGTTTGCCGGCACTGACCTGGATGCGTAGCGCCTGCTCGTCCGGAGGGCTGTCGATCAGGGGCAGAAAAAGCGCTTCGCTGAAAACAGGTCGTTGCTGTTGACGCGGGCGCAGGGCGCGGCTGGGGAAGAGGGTATGATAACAGCCACAGCTGTGGATGCTGTCATAGAGCCAGGGGCTGCCGTCAGGGCCAAGCGTGACACGCCAGATGAGGCCATCAAGATGGCCAGCATAGATGTCGTCGCCCGGACGGGCGGAAAACCAGATCAGATAATTCAGTTGTAACAGGCTCTGTTGCTGAAAGCGTGTGTAGCTGAGCCATTGATAGCTGGCGGGCTGGCGACGATCAACGACGGTCTTGCCCTGCTGCCAGATCAGGCGTCCGGGAATGTCATTGTCGTCTTCTTGCTCGATCTCCCAAACGGGCGCGTAACGGTTAAACAGCGCCGCCTTTGTCGTGGCATCAAGGGTGGCGATTGCTCGTTTATTGTTTCCCGCCGGGGGCATGCGCAGGGATGTTGGCTGCCGCTGCTGACGGGATGACCAGCGTTGTGACCGGTGCCGCTTTGCGGGCGGGTGACTGAACGCCTGTTGCTGTTGATGATGCAACTGTTTGATACCCATTGAGACAAAAAGGGCGCTGATGGGATAGATACCGAAGATGCGTTGCCAGAGGCTGTATTCATCCGGTACCGCGACGGCGCGGCGTAACTGCTGCAGGCGGGCGTCATTGTCAAGATCTGCGGCGATGAGTTGCTGGCGACAAACTGACAGTTGCTGAGGCAAATCCTTTGCTTCGGTAAACGGGTTTGCCGGCTTCAGGTTGGCCAGTTCAATGAGGCGTGCTGTTTCATCGAGCCGGGCCAGTCGTGCGATCCAGCCGGGCATGGTCCGGGCATCGATATTCTCGGCAAAGGAGGCATTGAATCGGTTGCTACGTAAATAGGGGAAGCCAGGAATACGGTAACTGACAGGATCGACGACAGCGGCTTTTTCTATTGTCCGGTCAATGGCGCGAAAGAGTTGTTTGCAGCTGGCCAGCTTGTTGCCAGGGTCAGTGTCTATCGGTATCTGGCTGCAACCGGTGAGGAGCAATAGCAGCGCAAATAGTCGCCAGCGCATCTGCCGGTGATGGCTTGTGTTACAATTTCCGCCCGTTTCAACGACTGTTTTTGAATTGTTTTTCATGATTTTCCGGAGATTATTTCAGACCATGACCCGTGCCCTGTTAATACTGACCACCCTGTTTTTGTTAACCGCCTGTGACAAGAATACGCCGCTGATGGAGAAAGTCATGCACGGTGATCTGGAGGAGGCCAGGGCCTTGCTGGCTCAGGGAGGGGATGTCAATGCGCGCAATGCCTACGGCTGGACGCCGTTGATGCATGCGGTCAGGATTGGTAACCAGGCGCTGGTCGAGCTGTTGCTGGCACAGGGGGCTGATATTAATGCTCAGGACCAGGATGGTATGACAGCCTTGATGCGTGCGGCCATGAAAGGGCATGAAAAGGTGACCGCTGTGCTGCTTGCTGCGGGTGCCAAGCTCAATCTGCGCGATCAGCGTCAGGCGACGGCGCTGCATTGGGCCGCACGCCGTGGTCATATCCTGATAGCCAAAGCGCTGGTGGACGCCGGTGCCGATCTATCGATCAAGGATGAGCAAGGACAGACAGCGATGTTTCTGGCCATGTCGGAAGGGCATAATGATACGGCGACTCTCTTGCGCAAGGCCGCGAAGAAGGCGCGGCGAGGACGCCAATGACCCGGTTTGAGGTTTAGCCGCCGCTGTTTCAGGGGGCTCTGGCGGGCCTGCCGTCGTGAAAGCTTGTGTTGCCGTTGCCAGGGCCTTCGGTAGCGCCATGCTGTTTACAAGTAGGCGCAGAAGGCATCGCCGCCGGTCATAGAACAAGCGCAGTGTCAGTGAGTCGTCGTATTGACTGCGACGAAGCCACGCAGCGGGTTCTGAAGACGGGGCGGACGGATGGCGGTGATGGCAAAAGAATCCGCTGCCGCAGAAGCGTCGTTTTACGACAGGCTGTGCAAAATATCCCGTGCTCGCGATGCGATCGGCTGAGTCGCTTTATCATGCACTGTCAAGGTCGTTGGCAGGGTCGCAATTTTCAGTGACGGCAGCGAGCAGGCCATCCATATCGAAAAGCAGGTTGTCACGCTCATTGCCACTATCTATATAACCCGTGAAAATATTAGACAAATGGGCATGATTGAGCACGCCGACATCTTCAGTGACGGTCACCTGTGAGTTGCTGAATTCAACGATGTCGTCAATCTCGTTCAGTCTCAGAGCCAGGCAGGGTGATTTACCATCAGTCGTGATGAAGAGCAGGACGTATTTAATGCGATCCTTGATTTGACTACGAGCGCGTTCAAACAGGCGTCTCAAATGGGCGAGTGTCGTCTGCCGTTCCAATGCCAGTATCCGCAAAGCCTCTTTTTCCTGACCGTGTTCCTTGAGGGCCAGTAACTGGTCGGCAAGAGCATGAATGCGTTTATGGGGTTCGTCAAACTTGGCCAGGATATCCATTAATTCGTGGTCATGGCTCTCGAAGTTGTCATACCATTTGCCGAAGGCACACTGATGTGGGTCGCGGGCTTTTTCGAAGCGAATGTCTTTGCGAATAGCATCTTCCAGCCCTGCTAACCAGTCGACATGATCTTTTTCACGACCAACGAGTTGTTCAATCAGTGCCTGTTTTTGGTCGCCCGACGAGGTCAGGTGAATGAATTCAGCGAGATCGAAGACGCGCACGGGGATGCCGCGATGTTTGACGATACCGAGTGCCCCCTGTCCGGAGAAGGGATCGGGCTGGATAACGCTGCCTTCCTGTTCTATCGAGAGAACAAAACGCAGATCAATAGCAAACAGGCTGTCACCAATCCAGAATGTAAAGGCATTCAGTTTTTCATTGCGATTCTTTGTTTTATTCGCAGTTACCGGTAGGCTCATGATATTTGAGGCCCTGTGTTCGTTGTTTATGTCTTTCCTGTTAGCGGCTGGAGAGTGGAAAGGATTTAACAGCGGTTTGTTGTCAGGGCTGGGGCGCTGCTCCTACCGCTTGGCTTGGGTTTGTGGTTTTTGTTGCCAATGTAGATACGGCCAGGGGTTTTGTTCTTGTTGCCAGCGATATGGCAGGGCTGGACTGCGGCCCGGGCTAACAGACGTGCTTCCAGCGCCGTGATGAAGGATAATGCCGAACCATGTTTAAACCACTTCCTCTTTGTATTGGTCTGCGCTATACGCGTGCGCGCCGCCGCAATCATTTTATCTCTTTCAGTGCTCTGGCTTCGATGCTGGGTATTGCCGTAGGTGTCATGGCATTGATTACCGTGTTGTCGGTCATGAATGGATTTGAGAAGGAGTTACGACATCGCATCCTGGGGGTTGTCTCGCATGCCACGATTGAGGCACGTTGGGGCGCCTTTGCTGATTGGCAGGACGTCGCCCGACGTTTGCAGGCGAGACCCGAAATCAAAGGTTCAGCACCTTTCATCAACGGTCAGGCGATGCTTGCCAATGGCCCGCGTGTGACCGGTAGTCTGTTGCGCGGGGTTTTGCCCGGGCGCGAGCCGGAAGTCTCCGAGCTGGCGAAGAAGATGATCCAGGGGCGTCTTGATGAGCTGCGGCCAGGTGCCTTTAATATTATTCTCGGTAATGAGCTGGCCGCACAGCTGGGTGTCGGTGTTGGTGACCGGATTATGGTTGTGACACCCCAGGCAACCGTCAGCCCGGTGGGGATGCTGCCGCGTCTGCGACGGTTTACTGTCAGTGGCATCTTTTCAGTCGGAATGTATGAATATGACAGTGGTTTGGCATTATTGCACCTGGATGATGCGGCGAGGCTTTATCGCCTTGAGAAAGGCACGGTGACCGGTTTACGATTGCGTTTGGCTAATCTCTTTGAGGCGCCACAAACGGCGGCTAATCTGAACGCAGAAATTCCCCCCGGTTATCGGGTTATCGATTGGACCCAGCGCCATGCCAACTTTTTTCGTGCCGTGCATATGGAAAAAATTGTCATGACCGTGATTCTGTTCCTGATCGTTGCTGTGGCGGCTTTCAATCTGATTTCGACCCTGGTTATGATGGTCAGTGACAAGCGCGGCGACGTGGCTATTTTGCGCACCATGGGGGCCAGTCCGGCGGCGATAATGACGATCTTTGTTGTCCAGGGGGCGGTGACGGGGATTATCGGTACGTTGATCGGTGTCGTCCTCGGTGTTGCCCTGGCCGAGAATATTGATACCGTTGTGCCGGCCATTGAGCAGCTGATGGGCATCAAGTTTCTTGCCGCGGATGTTTATTATATCAATGAGCTGCCTTCCGATATGCGCTGGTTCGATGTTATGTCGATTGCACTGACGGCCGTGTTGCTTTGTCTTTGCGCGACGCTTTATCCCGCCTGGCGGGCGGCACGGACAGCGCCGGCAGAGGCCCTGCGTTATGAGTGACCAGCCATTAATCAGTGCCCGCGGTTTGTCCAAGGTCTATGGCCAGGGTGAGACAGCAGTAGAGATCTTTCGTGATCTTGATCTTGCCGTTGCTGCCGGCGAGCGGCTGGCCATTATTGGCAGTTCCGGTGCTGGCAAAAGTACGTTGCTGCATTTGCTCGGCGGACTCGATGAGCCGAGCGGCGGCGAGGTCATCATCGATGGCCATCAATTTTCTGCCTGCAACCAGCGTCAGCGTGGCGAAATTCGCAATCGCAGCCTCGGTTTCGTCTATCAGTTTCACCATTTGCTGGCCGAGTTTACGGCGCTGGAAAACGTTGCTATGCCACTGCTGATAGGTGGCATGACTGTCACAACAGCACAAGCAAAGGCATTGTTGATGTTGCAGCAGGTTGGTTTGGGTCAGCGTCTAGGACATCGTCCGGGTGAGTTGTCCGGTGGCGAGCGGCAGCGCGCAGCGATCGCCCGGGCATTGGTCGCTCAGCCTGCCTGCCTGTTGGCCGATGAGCCAACCGGTAATCTTGATCGTCGTAATGCCGATGAGGTGTTTCGCCTGATGCTGGCACTTAACGCCGAGCAGGGTAGTAGCCTGATTATTGTCACGCATGAGCGTGCGCTGGCCGAGCGCATGGATCGTATACTGGTTCTCGATGACGGTCAGTTACGCGATGAATGATGGTACACGATGCCATTTTATGGCCTGTTTGAGTGATTCAACGATTGCTGTCGGGTTCATCATGTTGTCGCAGCCAGGACGTGCAGCAAGCAAATTTGAGGAGGAAATATGACACGGGAAATCATTGCCACAGCGGCAGCGCCAGAGGCTATTGGTACCTATTCACAGGCCATCAAGGTTGCTGGCACGGTCTACCTTTCGGGGCAGATTCCCCTTGTGCCGGCGACGATGGAGATGGTTGTCGGCGGCATTGAGGCCGAGATCCGTCAGGTTTTCGAAAATCTCAGTGCGGTATGCCAGGCCGCAGGTGGTTGTTTGGATGACATCGTCAAACTCAATGTTTTTTTAATTGACCTGGATAACTTTAGCCTGGTTAACGAGATTATGGCGACGTTCTTTGCCGCTCAATATCCCGCGCGTGCGGCGGTACAGGTATCGGCTTTGCCGCGTGCTGCCGGGGTCGAAATGGATGCGGTTATGGTCGTTCCTGATTAATGCAGGCCGCCGCTAAGCGCTAGCCCGGGACGGTCCCGCATGACGATGACTGCGACGGCAAGTCGCTTGCTGCAGCCGGTATCCAGTTTGCGGGGTGTCGGTCCCCGTTTGCGCGAACATCTCGCTCGTCTGGAAATTCATCTGCTGGGCGATTTGCTCTTTCATTTGCCGCTGCGCTATGAAGATCGCAGTCGGCTGGTGGCTATTGCCCGCTTGCGCCATGGTATGCAAGTTGTTGTCCGCGGGCAGGTGTTGTCACGACAGACCGTGCAGGGGCGACGGCGCAGTTTGCGCATCGTTCTGGTCGAGGACGATGCGGAACTGGCATTACGC
>JALWQD010000060.1 GCA_026994735.1 Gammaproteobacteria bacterium
GATGCAAAAGCTACACCCGGACAGAGGCGGTTCTGACTACCTTGCCGGGCGTATTAATCTCGCCAGGGATGTTCTCCTTGCGCATTTGCAACAGCAGGCTTAAGGCTAGCTAGACAAGGCAGGCAGACTGACTAACCGCCAATATTAATCCGCGAAAGGATGCCTGAGGATAATCGTCTCGTTACGCTCCGGACCGGTAGAAATAATGTCAATGGGTGTCGCACTTAATTCTTCGATGCAGTCCAGATAACGACGGGCATTGTCCGGCAAATCATCAACACTGAGAGCCGCAACCGTCGATTCCTGCCAGCCAGGCATTTCAGTATAGACCGGCTCACAAGCCGCCATCGCCTCGGCCCCTGCCGGGGCAAAATCATACTCAACACCATCCATTCGGTAAGCAGTACAAATTCGTAATGTCTCGATACCATCAAGGACATCAAGCTTCGTCATGCACAGGCCGCTGAGGCTATTGATCTGAACCGCGCGGCGAATGGCGGGTACGTCAAACCAGCCACAACGACGTGCACGACCTGTTGTCGCACCAAATTCATGCCCACGCTCAGCCAGACGCTGTCCGACTTCATCAAACAACTCGGTTGGGAAAGGCCCGGATCCAACACGTGTTGTGTAGGCCTTGGTGATACCGATGACCCGGTCAATATCAAGTGGGCCAGCACCCGAGCCGACTGCAGCCCCGGCGGCTGTCGTATTTGACGAGGTGACATAAGGATACGTTCCTTGATCAATATCCAGCAAAGCACCCTGGGCTCCCTCGAAAAGGACGTTAGCGCCATGCTGGGTCAGCTGTCGTAAATCTGCCGTTACGTCGCTGACCATCGTCTGCAGACGGGGTCTATGGGCCATCAGACGATCAAAAATCACCTCGACTTCAATCGGTTTTGCGGCATAATATTTCTCAAGCAGGAAATTATGATAACTGACGAGATTTTCCAGTTTCCCGGCAAAACCATCGGCATGGCAGAGATCACCGACATTAATACCTCGACGCGCGACTTTATCCTCATAGGCCGGCCCGATCCCACGTCCAGTGGTACCAATTGCCTGGGCACCGCGGGCACGTTCACGTGCCTGATCAAGAGCAATATGACTCGGCAATATCAAAGGGCAGAGAGCACTGATACGCAGGCGTTCAACGACAGGTACTGACTGTGCCTCAAGCATATCAATCTCTTCACTGAGAGCATCAGGGCAGACAACAACACCATTGCCTATCAAGCATTGAACACCTTCTCGCAGAATACCGGAGGGGACCAGGTGTAGCACTGTTTTTTGGTCGCCAATCACCAGCGTATGGCCGGCGTTATGACCCCCTTGAAAACGCACAACGGCCTGCACCTGCTCGGTCAACAGGTCGACAATCTTGCCCTTGCCTTCATCGCCCCACTGGGTCCCTACAATGACAACCTTTCTAGCCATGCTGATTGATATCCCGAATATATTATGAATTGGTATCAGGTCACTGGGACAACTTGCCAGCGACCCTGTTGTTGTTCGATCCTGCGGTCACAAGCCATCGCCTGAGCATCTCCCTTCTGCCCCGGCAATAAATAGATGACACGCTCCCCTTGCAGGCGCAAATCGCGTATCAAGCGACCGAGAGCTTCATCATCATCGTGACGCCAGGCAGGTGCCAGAATCCCGGGGCGCTGTACAGCGGCAACCGAAGACAATGACAACAGTGTTTTCAGGTCAGCACTAAAACCGGTAGCCGGCCGCGTCCGGCCGAATAGACGGCCAATCTCGTCATAACGGCCACCACGGGCAATTTCATGGCTGTGCCCTGGTGCAAAGGCAGCAAAAACCACACCCGACTGATAGCGATAACCACGCAATTCTGCCAGATCATAGTGAAGATTGATTTCAGCCATATGACATTGCACAGCAGTGGCCATTTGTTCCAATGTATCGATAGCCTCATGAACAGGTTTTGTGGCTGCAGACAGGCACTGGCGGGCTTCGGTGATGACTTCCGGACCGCCATGCAAATCAATCAGACTGCGTAACATATCCGCGACTTTATGATTGATCTTCAGCTGCGCAAGAATCGCATCGAATTCCGGCCTCGCCTTGCGTTGCAGTATCTCAAACAAGGCCGATTCCTGATCGGCACTAAGAGCCGCTTGCTGGGAAAGACTACGAAAAATCCCGATATGACCCAGGTCAATATGAAATCGATCGAGCCCAGCAACGCGTAAGGCTTTGACTAACAAGCGTAAAATTTCGATATCACTACTGATATCGGCATGACCGTAGATCTCGGCCCCAAGCTGTAATGGATTACGTGAATGTGCAAAACCGGTTTGCCGGGTATGCAACACAGCATCGAGATAGCAGAGCCGGCTCGGCACGTCACGGCGTAGACGGTGAGCATCGATACGCGCCACTTGAGGCGTCATGTCCGCACGCACCCCCATCAGGCGTCCGGTATCCTGATCAATCAACTTGAAAGTGTCAATTTCAAGATCATGTCCAACACCAACAAGCAGCGATTCCAGATACTCAATCAGCGGTGGAATAACCAGCTCATAGCCCCAGCGGCTAAACATATCGAGCAAGTTGCGGCGCATGGTTTCAAGGCGTTCTGCTTCAGGCGGGAGAAACTCCTCGATGCCCGCGGGCAAAATCCAGCGCTGCCCTGCTGACCGTGAAAGATCATCCGTCATGACTCTGCTCTCGCCCTCGCAAAGGTCAGGGGCAGCAGCCAGCAATGGCGGTTGCTTGAACAGATGCGGCCTATATCCTCCAGCATCCTCTTCACATCAGTCTCTCCCTTGCATTCGGCAAGGCATCATTGTCTGCTTATCGCTCACGCTTGTTGCCCAACCATCACGTTTAAACATGCACCAGATATAACAGTAGTAACCCGCCCATCATACTCAGCAATCCCATCCCGCGTAGGGCACGGTCTTCCAGAGCAGAAACCTCGCGCATGGCTGCACGCCAAAGGGCCGGATTGAGAAAAGGCATGATCCCTTCAATGACCAGCACCAAAGCCAATGCCCTGAAAACATCAGACCAGGACATACCCATTTCTCAAGCGTTCCGGAAGGAAAAGGTAATTACTTACCCCGACCACCTGAGGGCGTCTTCATATAGGAAAAGAAATCCGAATCCGGGCTCAGGACCATGACATCCGATTTATCATTGAAGACCTTACGATAAGCATTAATACTGCGATAGAAAGAGTAAAATTCAGGATCTTTTCTGTAGGCAGCAGAATAAGTAGCCGCCGCCTCGGCATCACCCAGTCCACGAACCCCTTCAGCTTCACGGTAAGCCTCAGCGAGGATAATCGTCCGCTGACGATCGGCATCGGCACGAATACGCTCCGCAGCTTCCGCACCCTGCGAACGAAGTTCCTTAGCCACACGCGCCCGCTCTGCTTCCATACGGCTATAGACTGAATTACTGATATCATCTGGCAAATCAATGCGTTTAATGCGCACATCAGCAACGGCAATACCAAACTCATTAGCCTGTTTGTCCGTCGCCTCACGCAAAATCCGCATCACTTCAATACGCTCACCGGAAATAACTTCCTGAATCGTCCGTTTGCCAAATTCAGCGCGCAGACCATCCTTGATAATCTGTGACAAGCGAATATTGGCGCGATCAGTACTGCCGCCCATGGCGGTATAATATTTCGCTACATCATTGATACGCCATTTAACAAAGGAGTCAACGATGACATTCTTTTTTTCTGCTGTCAGATAACGTTCTGGCGGTGCATCAAGCGTTTGAATACGTGAATCAAATTTACGGATATTATTGATAAACGGCATCTTGAAGTGCAGGCCTGGCTGATAATCTGTACGGACAATTTCCCCCAAACGAAAGAGAATCGCTAGTTGCCGCTGTTCAACCGTAAACACGGACAATCCCAGTACCACCACCAATACCCCGGCAGGAATGAAAATTTTTGGCTGAATCATTATCGAACCTCTCGTGATCGTAGCGCATTGCGAGAACGACGATCGATGACTTTTTCGGCTAATCGACGCTTGCGCTCTTTATCCAGACCTGCCTGCAAGCTTGCAGCGGCAGTAAGAGGCAGTTTAACCGGCGTTGCATCGCTTTTACCGATCCAGCGGTCAATAGGCAAGTAGAGCAGATTACTACCATCCTTGACATCAACAAGCACCTTGCTGGAATTGCTCATGACAGCCTCGATACTGTCCAGATAGAGGCGTTCGCGAGTCACCTGAGGCGCTCTTTCATACTCATGAAAAACAGACAGGAAACGGCCGGCATCACCCTTTGCCTCAAGGGTTACCTGCGAACGATAGGCATTGGCCTCTTCGATTGCCCGAGCCGCGGCACCGCGCGCCTTTGGCAAAATATCATTGGCATAGGCTTCGGCTTCATTTTTCAGACGAACCTCGTCCTCACGGGCCTTGACAGCATCATTAAATGCTCCCTGTACCTCTTCCGGGGGCTGAGCGTCCTGCATATTGACACTGGTGATAACCAGACCTGTTTCGTAACCATCAAGGATCTTTTGGGCCAGTGTACCAACCTGACTGACGATCTCATTTCGTCCTTGGGTGAGGACAAAATCCATCTTGTTCTTGCCCACCGTTTCTCGAACGGCACTTTCGGTTACCTGATGCAGTGTAATATCCGGATTTTTCACATTGAAGAGATAATTCCTGGCATCCTTGACCCTGTATTGCACGGCAAGCTTAAGATCAACGATATTTTCATCCTGAGTCAGCATCAATGACTCACGATCAATGGCGCGCATGCCCTGTCCATCAAGGCCTGAGCGATAACCGATCTCGACATTGCGAATCTGCTCGACATTAACAACCTCCACTGATTCGATCGGATAAGGCAGATGCCAGTGCAATCCCGCTTCGGTTGTTTCTACATATTCACCAAAACGGGTAACAACACCTCGATCTGCCTGGTCAATGGTATAGAAACCTGACGCCCCCCAAAGAACAGCGACGACCAGCGCAATAGCCCCGATGCCAAAGGAAAGCGAATTGCCACTACCCCCCTGACCAGCCCCCTCCTGGCCGGAGCCACCACCCGACATACCAAAGATTCCGCGCAGCTTTTCCTGAATCTGCCGTACGATATCATCAAGGTCCGGCGGCCCCTGATCATTGCCACCATTACCCCATGGATCTTTATCTTTACCCGGATCCCTGGAGCCTCCTGGTTCATTCCAAGCCATCAACGCTCTCCGTCACTTGCATAATTAAGCAAACCGTTCATTATTCGGGCCCTGTACTATTAAGACCCCCAAGAAAAACGCTATCGGTCAGCTATTCTCCCGACAACGCCACGCCATTCATTCACATCGTAGCCGCAACTTATCGATTGTAGGTGCAGTCTACCGCAACCGCAAGCCTGTTTGACTAGTCAACCGCTGCTGGAGGTGGTTCATGCGCCAAATGGCAACCTTCCTGCGCTAGCAAATAATCAATCGTAAATTGATCTGCGAAGATATCAATGAGCCAATCACCGTGCTCATTCGTGGTTTCAGATTCAACCAGTTCCCAAGCATAAAGGCTGGCATGTAAGCGACCAGCACTTGCGGCCACATGCAAGCGACGCTTGCAGCGCGCACTCTCACGATCATTCTGGCACCAGCGACCACTCAAATACTCACGCATCACCTGTATTAACAATTCTGTCCCTGCCCCTGTTTCGGCGGATAGCCAGATACGTGTCGGTCGGCCGTCCTTGTTTCGGTCAATCCGTGGTTCTGCATTCGAGAGTAAATCGATCTTGTTAAAAATCTCAATTTGAGGCAAGCGGTCAGCACCGATTTCAGACAAGACTGCGTTTACCTGCTCAATCTGTTCGCTCGACTCATCATCATGAGCATCAACGACATGCAGCAACAGACCCGATTCAACGGTTTCTTCCAGCGTGGCCCGAAAAGCGGCGACCAGCTTATGCGGCAAATGTCGTATAAAGCCCACGGTGTCGGCCAGAATCAAATGGCCTTGTGGCGGCAAATCAATTCTCCGCAGTGTCGGGTCAAGTGTCGCGAACAACTGATCGGCCTGGTACACGTTCGCGCCGGTTAAGTGGTTAAATAATGTCGACTTACCGGCATTGGTATAGCCCACCAGTGAAATCGTACTGACGGCCGCCCTTCTCCGGGCCTGTCGGCGCAATCCACGTTGGTGGCTCACTTTATCAAGGCGGCGTTTTATCACTTTTATCCGCTGCCCCAGTAAGCGGCGATCGGTCTCTAACTGTGTTTCACCCGGCCCGCGCAGACCGATACCACCTTTTTGCCGTTCCAAATGACTCCAACCACGCACCAAACGGGTCGACAAATGCTCAAGCTGGGCTAGCTCAACCTGTAATTTACCCTCAAAGGTCTGTGCCCGTTGGGCAAAAATATCAAGGATCAGTCCGATCCGGTCAACAACCCGACACCCCAAAGCACGTTCAACATTGCGCTCCTGTACCGGGCTCAGAGCGTGATTAAAGAGAACCAGACCCGCTCTTTGTTGCTTCACAATGTCAGCAATCTCGGCCAGTTTACCGCTACCTACAAAGGTGGCCGCATCCGGGAGTTTACGCCGGGCACGCACTACCGCCAACGTCTCAGCGCCGGCTGAGCTTGCTAGCATTTCAAACTCAAGCAGCGACTCATCCATGCGCTGGGAATGAAAATCAATATGCACGAGGACCGCTCCGCCCTCCTGGGATGGGCGTTCTAGCAAACAGCCTCCTGCAAGTAAAAACACTTAATCATGAATCGTTACCGGCCTCAGCCGAGTGGGCATGAGGTATTTTGACATTGCGAGCAGGAACAATCGTTGAAATCGCATGCTTATATACCATCTGGCTGACAGCATTTTTCAGCAGGATAACAAATTGATCGAAAGACTCGATCTGCCCCTGCAACTTGATACCATTGACCAAATAGATAGATACCGGGATATGCTCTCTCCGGAGCGCATTTAGAAACGGGTCTTGTAATGTCTGCCCTTTTGCCATGATTGTCATCTCCTGAATAATTGACGCTATTGACGCCAAAAACCTAAACCGGCAACAGCCGGCCCTCCCCAATTATTATTTGAAGGCAAAGATATCACCTTCCTGACCGGGCTGCACAGATACCCTCCCTTGCTGCAAAAACCGCCTGAAATACCCGGAAATACCTACTGCCGTCCCTTAAACATCACATCACTTATTCAGAAGCCGACAAACCTGCAAAATATCCCTCACCCGCTGCAAACGGGAGTATTGCAAGCAAATAACAGCCATTCAACATGGCCCTGACAAATTATATGGAGGCGTTATGAAGTGTTTTCAACACTTCGTTGAGGAGGTCTTTTTTCGTTGCTTCAAAACAATGGCTATATTTTTCTCGCCGCAACCAGGTCAACTGGCGTTTTGCCAATTGACGTGTGGCTACAAGCGCTTTTTCACAGGCTTCGGCATAACCGTATTCGCCTTCCAAAAAAGCCCAAAGCTGGCGATAACCTACCGCTCGCATCGATGAACATTGTGCCGTCAGTTGAGGGCGTTTGTGCAGCATTTCAACTTCGTTCAAAAAACCCTCCTCAAGCATTGAATGAAGCCGCAGTGCAATCCGCTCATGCAGAGCCTGGCGCTCTGAAAATCCTAGCGCACAACGAATCGCCCGCCACGGAAAGGGACGACCCGCTTGTTGCTGCAATTCACTCAGTGCCGTGCCCGTCAACCTATAGACCTCCAACGCCCGCTGAATTCTCTGCGGATCGTTTTGATGGATGCGCTGCCCAGACAGCGGATCAATACGTGCCAGACGGTCATGCATCGCCGGCCACCCCAGACGCACCGCTTCCTGTTCGATATCTGCCCGCACTTCCGCATCGGCTCCGGGCAATGGTGACAAACCATGCTCAAGGGCACGAAAATAGAGCATCGTCCCGCCCGTTAACAAGGGTATCCGGCCTTGCGCCCTGACGTTATCCATAGCGGCCAGGGCATCCGTACAAAAATCAGCTGCGGAATACGATTGATGCGGCTCACGAATATCAATTAAGTAATGCGGAACGCGGGCCAAAACCTCGGCCCCAGGCTTGGCTGTGCCAATATCCATCCCCCGATATACCAAGGCAGAGTCAACACTGATAATACTGACATCGAAATATTCACTGATAGCAACAGCAAGGTCCGTCTTGCCGCTGGCCGTAGGTCCGGCAAGAAAAATTGCCGCCGGCCTTGGATCAATCATTGGCAATAGGCGACCATTGTCGTTGCTCGCCTCCATGGCCATAATGATGGTCTACTGGCCCACAAATGAATTGACATATCATAATATTATTATATGATGGCCGAATAAGAAAGGGTGCCCACAGCCCCCCCCCATTTGATGATGGATATGAATCATGAAAGTGAGTGTACATGAACTCAGAAAACGACTTAAAGACGGTGAGAGCATCCGCCTCATCGATGTCCGCAGTCGTGCTGAATTTGAAATGGAGC
>JALWQD010000061.1:0-8122 GCA_026994735.1 Gammaproteobacteria bacterium
AAACCCGTCTATGTGGTCGATGGCAGCCGGACACCGCAATTAAAGGCGCATGGGCGTCCGGGGCCTTTCTCGGCCAGTGATCTTGCTGTCAGTGCCGGCAAGGCATTGTTGCTGCAGCAGCCGGGGCTCTGTTCGTTGATCGATGAAGTCATTGTTGGCTGTGTTATGCCGGGACCACGTGAAGTGAATATTGCCCGGGTGATTGGCCTTCGGCTTGGCTGTGATGAGAAAGTGCCCGCCTGGACAGTGCAGCGTAACTGCGCATCCGGTATGCAGGCACTTGATGCCGCCTGCGCATCGATACGCCAAGGAAGAGCAGACATTGTTCTTGCTGGCGGTGTCGAGTCAATGAGCCATGCGCCGTTACTGCTGAACGAGTCGATGATGCATTGGTTAGCTGATTTTCAAATGGCTAAAAGTTTGCCGGAAAAACTCAAAGTGCTGTCGACTTTACGCGGTAAATATTTGCGCCCGGTGATTGGTTTGCTCTGTGGTTTGACCGATCATGTTGTGGGTCTGTCGATGGGGCAGACGGCAGAAAACCTGGCCCAGCGTTTCTCCATAGACAGACAACGCATGGATGATTTTTCTCTGCGCAGTCATCAGCGTTTGGCGCACGCGCAGGATGAGGATTATCTGCTCGCTGAAATTGTGCCGCTGTTCGATCGTCAGGGAAAGCTTTACGAACGGGATGATGGCCTGCGTCGTGATAGCAGTCGCGAAAGGTTGGGTCGTTTGAAGCCGGTTTTTGATCGTCCTTTTGGATTGGTGACGGCAGGGAATAGTGCCCAGGTGACTGATGGCGCTTCGCTGTTGTTATTAGCCAGTGCAGAAGCAGTTGAACAGCATTCACTGCCTGTCCTCGGGCGTATTGTCGACAGTCAATGGGCCGGATTGGATCCGGCCGAGATGGGGCTGGGGCCGGCGATGGCCATGGAGCCGATACTGAAGCGCCATCGCTTGAAAGTGGATAGCATTGATTACTGGGAAATCAACGAAGCTTTTGCTGCCCAGGTTCTGGCTTGTCTGGATGCGTGGAAAGACAGCAAGTTTTGCCGGCAAGCATTTAACCGGCGTTCAGCACTGGGTGAAATTGATGAAGAAAAGCTGAATATTGATGGCGGTGGTATCGCTCTCGGGCATCCTGTTGGTGCCACCGGCGCACGTATTGTTCTTCATACGCTCCGTGTTCTTGCACGACAAGGCGGTCGTTTTGGTATGGCCAGTCTTTGTATTGGCGGTGGTCAGGGAGGGGCAATGCTTGTTGAGCGGATTTGATGATTAGCAGGGTACTTGGTAGTGGCCTGATCGGGGTATTTTGCCAATTTCAACGTTGCAGCATGCGGTTGGTTTTGACTTTATCTGTTGCGGGAAACAAATAATGAATGATTCATTTCAGCACTGGCGACAAGAGGTTTCTGAAGACGGTATTGTGACATTGATTCTCGATACCGCAGGGGGGCGTGTCAATGTACTGTCGAAAGCGGTGCTTGAGGAGTTTGACCTCTGTTTACGTGCAGTTGAGGAGAAATTGCCGCCTGGTTTGATCCTGACGTCAGGCAAGCCCCAGGGTTTTATTGCCGGGGCCGATGTGCGCGAGTTTGTGCTTATGAAAGATTCGCCGGCAGTGGTTGAGGCGCATATCCGCTTTGTTCACGGTCTTTTTAACCGATTGGCAGCATTGACTTGTCCGACAATAGCCGTCATCGACGGGCATTGTCTCGGCGGAGGGCTGGAATTGGCCTTGGCTTGTCGCTATCGCATTGCTTCTGATGTGCCATCGACACGTCTGGGCTTGCCCGAGGTTCGTTTGGGGATACATCCTGGCTACGGTGGCGTCGCACGCCTGCCTGCTATTGTTGGCCATATTCAGGGGCTACAAATGATGTTGACAGGCAGGGCGGTCAGTGCCCGTGCAGCCAAGCGTATGGGCCTGGTCAGTTATGCCTTGCCGCAGCGTCAATTGCTCAGAGCCGCTGTCGCGTTAATAGCAAAACCGCCCGCTGCCTTCGTGCCAGCATGGTGGCAGCGGCTTGCCGGACAGCGCTTTTGTCGCCCTCTGGTCGCCTATTTGATGCGACGGGAAGTTGGTCAGCGTGTACGCCCGGATCACTATCCGGCACCCTATGCCTTGATTGACCTCTGGCGTCGTTATGGGGATGACAGGCAAGCCATGCTCGCCGGTGAGGCCGTGTCAGTGACCCATCTGATGACAGGAGAGGCGGCACAAAATTTGATCCGCTGTTTTTTTCTTCAGGAATCATTAAAGGGACTGGCACGTGAGTGTCCGTTTACAGCCAACCACGTTCATGTCGTTGGCGCGGGTATTATGGGCGGTGATATTGCTGCCTGGTGTGCCCTGCGTGGCCTGCGGGTGACGCTGCAGGATCAATCGCCTGAACGGGTTGCACCGGCGCTGGCCAGGGCGCGAAAGCTATTCGAGAAAAAACTGCGTACAGCACGTCGGGTCCAGGCGGCGATGGATCGCTTGCAGGCTGATGTCAAAGGTCAGGGAGTTGCCCAGGCGGATGTGGTTATTGAAGCGATTTTTGAAAATATTGAAGCCAAGCAGGCCTTGTTACGTGATCTTGAACCGCGCCTGAAAGCGGATGCTCTGTTGGCCAGTAATACCTCGAGTATTCCTCTGGAGGTGCTGGCTGAGGCATTGGCAGAACCCTCGCGCCTAATCGGCCTGCACTTTTTTAACCCTGTCGCCAAAATGCTATTGCTTGAAGTGGTTTGCGGTCAGCAAAGTGATCCACAGGCAGTGAATCGCGGCATTGCCTTTGCCCATCAAATCGATCGTTTACCATTACCGGTCAAGAGCAGTCCGGGCTTTCTCGTCAACCGGGTACTGATGCCTTATCTCATGGAAGCCGTCAGGCTCGAAGGGGAAGGCGTGCAAGCCGAAATTATCGATCAGGCAGCGCTTGATTTTGGCATGCCGATGGGGCCGATAGAATTAGCCGATACTGTCGGTCTGGATATTTGTTTGTCAGTAGCAACAATCCTTGCCGGAACGATGTCTATTGATATTCCCGAGCGCTTGACGCAGCTGGTTGCGGCGGGCCATCTGGGGCGTAAAAGTGGCAAGGGTTTTTATGTCTACCAAAAGGGTAAGGCGAGCAAAAGTAAGGTTGGCAAGGGAATGTATGCTCCGGTTGATTTGCAAGACAGACTGATGCTGAGCATGCTGAATGAAGTCGTTGCTTGCTTGCGGGAAAAGGTCGTTGAAGATGCTGATCAGCTTGATGCGGGCGTCATTTTTGCAACCGGTTTTGCCCCTTTTCGCGGTGGCCCTATTCACTATCTGCAGACAGCAGGCGTCTCCGTTCTGAAATCTGCTTTGGGCTCTCTGGCGGGCAGTTATGGCGATCGTTTTCGTCCGCACTCTGGCTGCGATCACCTGAATGATAAATGATGAGTTCACTGAAAACATGATTAGTCCGGAGAAGGCGTTGACACTGGCCGGTCTGTTTGCTGAACGTGTACACCGTTCCGCAGACAGTATCGCTTATTGCAGCTTTGACAAGCAGGTATCGCAATGGCGCGATTTGACCTGGCAGCAAATGGCAGATCGTGTTGCTAGCTGGCAGGCCGCTATGTTGGCAAAGGGTTTGCTGGCCGGGGAGCGTATTGCCTTGATGTTGCCCAATGGCCCTGAATGGGTAGCGATTGATCAGGCAGCTCTCGGGCTTGGTCTCGTTGTGGTTCCTCTTTACGTTAATGATCGTGGTAATAATATTGCCTATATTCTTGATGATTCTGAGGCCCGTCTACTTGTCATCAGTGACGAGTTACAGTGGCAGGAGCTATTGCCGCATATAGATGAGCGGCAAGCATTGAAAAATACGGTCTGTCTTGAAAAGGCAAATTTCGGCAAGACAGCGCTTGGACAGTTACCCTGTTATGTGGGCGATTTCCTGCCCGCAGGTCAACAGACTCTGCGGACAGACATTGATGACCCTCATTCGTTGGCAACGATAGTCTATACCTCAGGCACGACAGGGCGGCCGAAAGGGGTCATGCTGAGCCATCGCAATATTCTCAGTAATGCACTTTCTTGTTATCGCTGTGTCGCGATTAATGAAGAGGATGTCTTTTTATCCTTTTTACCCTTGTCGCATGCTCTCGAGAGAACGGTCGGCTATTATTTGCCGATGATGACAGGGGCAAAGGTCAGTTTTGCCCGTTCGATTCCGGATCTGGGCGAAGATCTGTTGACTCAGCGACCGACAGTGATTATTTCCGTGCCGCGTATCTATGAGCGTATCTATGGCCGGGTTTTGGATCAGCTGGAAGAAAAACCCGCCTTTGCGCGCAAGCTCTTTGACGCCGCCGTGAGTGTTGGTTGGCAACGCTTTCTCTATCACCAGGGCCGCGCTTCGTGGCTGCCGGCATTGCTTTGTTGGCCCTTGTTGGCCCATCTGGTTGCGAATAAGGTGCTGGCTCGCCTCGGTGGCCGTTTACGTATCGCTATTTGTGGGGGAGCACCGTTACCGCCACGTATCGGTGAGACATTTATCGCCCTCGGTTTACCTCTGTTGCAGGGCTATGGCATGACCGAGGCGAGTCCGGTAGCGAGCGCTAATCATCCGGATGACAATATTCCAACGTCGGTTGGGACACCACTCGATGGTGTCGAGGCAAGTCTTGGTGAGAACGGTGAATTACTGATTCGTGGTGATAATGTCATGCTTGGCTATTGGCGCAATGATCAGGCAACGAGCGAAACTATTGATGAGTCCGGTTGGTTGCATACAGGGGATAAGGCCAGTTTGGGCGTGCGAGGGCATATTACGATTACCGGGCGTTTGAAGGAGATCATCGTCCTGTCCAACGGTGAAAAGGTATCACCTGCCGATATGGAGATGGCGATTGCCATGGATACCGTGATTGACCAGGTGCTGGTTTTTGGTGAGCAGCGCCCCTATCTGGTTGCTCTTATTGTTGTCGAGCCGAAACACTGGCTTGATTTGACCAGTGATATCGATTCTCTGGCCCAGCAAGAATTTCTTGTACACAGAATCGCTGAACGACTTTATCAATTTCCTGGCTATGCGCAGGTTAGGCGAGTCTGTATTTGTGCACAACCATGGACTGTTGAGAATGGACTCCTGACGCCAACCTTGAAGTTGCGTCGAGCCCAGATTGAAGAGCAATATAGTCACCAAATTGAAGAACTTTATCTCGGGCATTGAGAGGGTTTTGCTGGCTATAGCCAATATTATCTTGCTCTTGAGACGGATAAGCTGAATAGCTGTTATCTTCGTAAGGAGTGGTTTTATGCTAACTGAATTACCTGCCGCCCAACCCGCTATACGTGTACTGGCGATGCCCTCTGATACCAATGCCGGTGGTGATATTTTTGGCGGCTGGATTATGTCCCAGGTCGATATTGCCGGCAGTATCTGTGCCCATAAAACAGTTGCGGGCCGTGTTGTTACAGTTGCTGTCAATGCCTTTCAGTTTCGCAAACCGGTCTTTGTGGGTGATTTGATCAGTTGCTATGCCAAGGTGACAAAGACCGGAACAACGTCAATAACGGTTTGTGTTGAAGTGTTTGCCGAACGCGCTTCCTTGGGTAAAGGCTGTATTCGTGTAACAGAAGCGATATTGACCTATGTACACATCGATGATCAGGGGCAGCCGGCTGTCATTGATAGGCAATCTGAGGTGTCTTCGTGATATTTCAATGACCTTCATCAGCGTAGTTTCGTGGTAGGCAAAGGTATCCTCATTGCAGGTTGTGGTGAGATTGGCATTGGAGTTGCTGAAGGCCTCGCCAAGCAAGGTCTCCAGGTTTTTGGTTTGCGGCGGCAGCCACCCAAACATCGTGGTTCGATGCCGTTTTTTACGGCAGACCTAACCAAACCGGCGACGCTGGCTTGTTTGGAGGGGTACTCTTTTTCCCAGTTACTTTATATTGTCAGCCCTGCCGGACGCAGTGTTGAAGACTATCGACAAGTCTTTGTTGAGGGTCTGAAAAATCTGCTTGTTCGTGTGTTGGCCGCGAACCCTGAAATCAGGGTGACTTTTATCAGTTCAACACGGGTCTATGGTCGATGTTCTCCGGGCTGTTGGGTTGATCTGCTCACCCCGGTATCACCTGCTGACCCTTGTGCCGAGATACTTTGCCAAGGTGAACAGATTGTTTGCGACTATGCCAGGCAGGCAAATATTGTTCGTTTTAGTGGTATCTATGGTCCAGGAAGGCTTTACCTGTTGCATTATCTGCATGAGAGAGGGAGATTGCCGGGGCCACCTGGGCAGTGGACAAACCGTATTCACGCGCATGATTGCGTCGGCTTTCTGGTGCATCTGTTGATGGTGCCTCAAAATGACGTGCAGACCCTTCTCTCTGTTTACCTTGCCAGTGATGATTTTCCTGTTCGCAATGCTGAGCTGGCAGTCTGGATGAGTGACCATTTTTCATTGCCCCTGATGGCCACAGATGTAATAGAGAAGGGTGATTATGGTCGACGAATAGATAATACTTCCCTACGGAGGACAGGTTATCACTTGTCTTTCCCCGGTTTTCGCGAAGGTTATGCATCATTGTTCTGGCGGGAGTGAAAATGATAGCTGTAAGCTGATACGAGTGGCTTAGTCAGGTTTGACAGGCATGTTGTCAGGACAGCTTTCCTCGCCGGGAAAAATAGCATAGGTTTCCAGTAATGTTTGTTGCGCGTCGAAGACCTGCTTGCCCGAGCGCGGGTGTTTGCGGCAATACTGACCATCGTTACGCAGTCGCCAGGCGAACATCGTGTCTCTGAGGTAATAACGAAGACCTTCACGGATGATACGTTGTTGCAGGCGTCCCGGGGGGATTGGAAATGCCGTTTCGACACGTTGATGAAGATTGCGGTTGAGGCAGTCGGCACTGGAGCAATAGACATCAGCCTTGCCGTTATTACGAAAATAAAGGATGCGTGTATGTTCGAGAAAACGCCCCAGGACGGAGCGGACGCGAATGTTTTCCGAGAGACCCTTGACGCCTGGCCGGAGGCAGCAGATGCCGCGGATGATCAGGTCGATGCGAACGCCAGCAGTGGATGCACGATAGAGAGCGGCGATGATTTTCGGCGATTCAATGCCATTCATTTTGATAATGATCCTGCCGCGATCACCGTTGCCGACATGTTCGATTTCTCTTTCGATATTGTCAATGATCATGGTTTGCAGATCGAATGGAGCCTGTACTAAACGTTTTAATTTTAGTGCGCGGCCGAGGCCGGTCAATTCCTGAAAGAGCTTGATGACATCAGCGCCGATCAACTCATCATTGGTCAGTAGTCCGAAGTCCGTATAGAAGCGCGAGGTGACTTCATGATAGTTACCGGTAGCCAAGTGACTATAACGGGATAATTTTTGCCCTTCGCGGCGCACGATGACCAGCATTTTTGCATGCGTTTTGTGATCGACGATGCCATAGACAACATGAGCGCCCGCTTGTTGTAGCTCTTCCGCCAAACGAATATTACCTTCTTCATCAAAGCGGGCTCTGAGTTCAACGACAACGCTGACTTCCTTGCCACTGCGTGCTGCCCGGCAGAGTGCTTTGACGACAGCAGATTGTCGACCGCAGCGATACCAGGTCTGCTTAATGGCGAGGACATTGGGGTCGGCAGCGGCCTGTTCGAGCAGATGCAGGACGGCATTGAACGACTGGAAAGGATGGTGAATGACGATGTCTCTTTTTTTCAGGACGGCAAACATATCGTTTTCATTCAAGAGTTCGACCGGCATTGATGGGCAGAAGGCAGGTAGCTTGAGATCTGTTCGTTTTATTTCGTCATAGGCTTCGACCAGCCGGTAGAGATTAACCGGCCCGTCAACACGAAAGAGATTGTCATCGCTGAGTGTAAATTTTTCGAGCAGATAATTGACGACTTCATCCGGGCATCGTGCCGTAACCTGCAGACGTACGGCGCGACCGAAACGCCGTGATGTCTGCAGACGGCCCTGAACGGCCTGCTTGAGGTCGGCCATTTCCTCGTCATCAAGATAAAGTTCGCTATCTCGGGTCACTTGAAACTGATAGCAGCCAGTTACTGTCATGCCGGGAAAAAGGTCATCCATAAAAGCATGGATGACGGATGACAGAAAGACCAAACTAATA
>JALWQD010000061.1:8132-8464 GCA_026994735.1 Gammaproteobacteria bacterium
GACATAACTATTGCTGCTTTGGGAAATCTTTGCTGGCAGACAGATGAGTCTTGGCAAGGAACGCGGGATAGGCACAATCGCGAGCCGATGCTCGCGGCCAAAGGCATCTTTCCCTTCCAGGGAAACGATAAAGTGCAAGTGTTTATTGACCACCCGAGGAAACGGGTGTGCTGGATCAATGCCCAATGGGCTGATGACCGGCAACAGATGCTGAAACATATGTCGTCGTAGCCATGATCGTTGCTCATTATTCCAGTCATCACGAGGGGGAAAGGTAACGCCTTTTTCTGCCAGTGCAGGCAGCAGTTCCTGGTTCAGTAGGGAGTACTGAC
>JALWQD010000062.1 GCA_026994735.1 Gammaproteobacteria bacterium
CTGGGAGCCAGGGGCGTGAGTATCGTTTCCGGTCATCGACTTGTTCCACCTTATGGTATGGCAGGTGGAGAAGCGGCACAATGTGGGCGAAACATTCTGCAACGAGCCGGGGAGGCAGAGCAAGAGCTGGATGCCATCACCCGTTTTACCGTGGATGCAGGCGATCGCTTGATTATAGAGACCCCAGGAGGCGGAGGGTATGGCAAGCGATAAGTTTTCCGTTTACAGGTTATGCTTTTTCAGTCGGTACAGAAAGGCATCACGACTCAGACCGAGTAGTTTGGCGGCGCGGGATTTGTTGCCTTTGGTATAGGTCATCGCCTGATTGATCAGATCGACTTCAAGACTTTCCATATCAATGCCTTCTTCCGGGAGGGTGAAGCCGCTGTTTTGGGTGGTATTGCCTTGCCGGATTTCTTGTGGCAATTCAGCCGGAGTAATGACCTTGCCAGGGTGCAGGGTGGAAAGGTGAGTGCACACATTTTTCAGTTCGCGGATATTGCCTGGCCAATGGTAGTGCCTGAGAACCTGCAAGGCTTCACCAGACAGCCGGCAGGGGCGGTTGCCCGTGGGGGTGCTGAGGTGCAGGAAGTGGGTTACCAGTTCGGGAATATCGCGGCGGCGTTCACACAGGCCGGGTAGGCGCAGATTGACGACACTGAGTCGATAAAACAGGTCTTGCCTGAATGTTCCCTGACTGACCATGTCCAACAGGTTGCGGTGGGTGGCGGCCAGCACTCGTACATCAACACGTTCATACTGGTGTGATCCCACACGTTGACACTCGCCATTTTCAACAAAACGTAATAATTTTGCCTGAATGGCCAGTGGCAGTTCACCGATTTCATCAAGAAACAAGATGCCCGTATCTGCTTTTTGCACATAACCGTCACGACGACTTTCTGCGCCGGTGAAGGCACCCGCTTCATGGCCGAAGAGCAGTGAGTCAACCAGTTCATCAGGCAGTGCCGCGCAGTTGATGATAATGAACGGCTGATTGGCGCGCTGGCTGGTTTCCCGAATGGCATGTGCCAGTAACTCCTTGCCGGTACCGGTATCGCCTTCAATTAGCACATGAACATCCGCCGCTGCGGCAATTTGTGCGGTCCGTATAACCGCCTCCATGGCAGGGGAAGCGCCGATCAGTTTCTTGAAGGCGGGATTGTCAGCTTGCCCAAACATTGATGATATTGACCACGGTTAGTGATGGTGGTGTTCCATCGGCAGGAACAAACTGCCAATTGCCATCAGGATAATCAGCAGACCAACAATTTGACGGGCACGACTGGAGCGTGCGAAACGGGTCAGCCAGGAGGTCATGAATCCGGCGGTCATCAGCGTTGGTAAGGTTCCGGCACCGAAGGCAAGCATGGTCATGGCACCATGTATGGCATCGCCCGCTGTCAGTGCCCAAATCAGTACGAAATAGACCAGCCCGCAAGGTAGCCAACCCCAGATCATGCCGTAGATAAATGCCTTCAGCAAACTGTCAACCGGCATCAGCTTACGGCCGACAGGTTCGATCAGTTGCCACACCGGTTTGCCGACTTTCTCAATTGCTGCCAGTTGCGGTAACCAGCCAGCCAGATAAAGGCCGATAGCAATCATCATGCTGATGCCAATGATGCGCAGGATGGTATGTCCCTGCTCAAAGCCGCTGCTTTGCAAGACGCCGGTGCCGATGGCGCCGGCAATCAAACCGGCTGCGGCGTAACTGAGAATACGGCCGGTGTTGTAGGTCAGGATAAAACTGAACAGACGGGGCTTATGGTTGCGAATGTCTGCTGGCAGAGTCAGACTGAGGGCGCCGATAATGCCGCCACACATGCCAATGCAGTGAATAGTGCTGAAAAGTCCAAGCAAAAAGGCTGAGGTCAGGGTAATCGGGTCATCCATAGTAACGGGTTCTCACACAATAAGGCGGCTGTTTCGAGTTTAGTTGATATTCATGCGGTTGAAGGGCTTTTCCCCCAGAGGTCATACTCATCGCTGTGGGTGATTTCGACATTGAAAATATCACCGGGCTGAAAACGGGCATCAGTCGGTTCTTCGACGAAAACCAGGCCGTCAATATCGGGTGCATCCGAC
>JALWQD010000063.1 GCA_026994735.1 Gammaproteobacteria bacterium
GACAACTTCGGCAACACTATCGACAAGCAAACCAACTGTCTGGCCAGCAGAGTCAGCAATAATAATCCGTGATGATTCATCAATATCGACCTTGGCGATACCCAACAAAGTACGCATATCGAGGACAGTAACAACAATGCCACGCAAATTAACAATGCCGAGAATTTGCGCACCTGCTCCGGGAACGGGTGTCACGTCGCCGACGCGAACGACCTCATGCACTTGCTTTGCGGCTATGCCATAAGTTTCATCTGCCAGGCTGAACCTGACCCATTGAACTTCTAAATCGTCCTGATTTTCTGCTTCTGGCTGTGTCATCGTCCCTCTACTCCTCCCGTGACCGCTGGTCATAAAACGTCAATATTTTGTCAAATGAAATAACAACAATGATCAAGCATATTTCAGGCCAACTTTTACAATAAATGCGGAATCCTTCTTCTAGCATCGGACAACGAACACGACATGATGCCCAAATCATGGCCTCTCAAGCGACGCTGACATGGCTGTCACCAAAAATCTCAAGCGCGAGAGAATAAGGCATCAGGCGAAAAGGCCTCGCCTATAAATAGTTGATGCCGGTTTAAGGCGTTATCATCCCCATAGGATTTTTCAACCGCTAGGGAGTCGGCTCTCCTGCTTGGTGAGGAATAGGAATAGGCATTGGAATCGGTATTGCCAGTGGTATAGGGGGATTGATAACGGAAACCGCGCCAAGTGGCGGTAGCTTTGCGACCCCTCCGCCTGCTCTCCTCGTCATCACTGGCGGCATCTGTGCCGCAGATGGCCCATTCTCCGGCTGCCGCTCTGCCAACTCTTCTTTGGCTACCGGTGCCATGATATGCCCTGCCGCTATCGGCGCAACCTGCTCCGGGACAGAATCCGCAGCGACGATAACCGACGTCTCCTTATTTGCCTCAAGCGCTCGCTTAGCTTTTGCAGCCATACGTTCACTCTCGGCACCTTGTGCTAACTCATAGCGAGTTTCATCCGCACGACTGGCCAGAATCACCAGTACGACACGTCTGTTTTTTGCTCTGCCTTCAGGCAATGCGTTGCTGGCAACGGGACGGTATTCGCCAAAACCAACTGCTGACATCCGCCAGGGAGATACTTTTTCTTTTTCAAAGTGTTTGACCACACTGGCAGCACGCGCAAGAGAAAGATCCCAGTTCGATGGAAAGCGGCGGGACTTGACCGGCTGGTCATCGGTATAGCCCTCGATCCTCAGCGGATTGCCGACCTTGCGCAGTATTTCCGCCAATTTGTCAAGAACGGTCACTGCTTTTCCCTGCAACTTGGCATTGCCCTGACTAAACAGCACGCTATCCTTGATCTCGACTTCGACCCAGTTCTTTTTCTGATGGATCTTGACCAGGTCTTCGTCGACGAGCATTTTCAAGGCACCGGATATTGCTCTTCCCAGGCGCGCCAATTCTTCCTCAGCACGCTTTTGCCCTTTGCCTTTCCCTTCGCCTGCACGACGCTTGCTCGGAATATGGTTTGATAAAGAAGGCATGACCATCGGCGCGCGCCGGGGTTGCACCGTCGGTGCTGCCGGTGATTTTGTCGAGCTACCTATCTGTATCGGTTCGAGCGATTTGGTCGAACTGCGAAAGGCAGACACCATTGACTCGGAGAGTACGCGATACTTTCCTTCATTAACCGATGAAACCGAGTACATAACAACAAAAAAAGCAAACAGCAGGGTAATAAAGTCGGCATAGGAAACCAGCCACCGTTCGTGGTTTTCGTGCTCTTCATGTGGCTTTTTTCTTGCCATGACAGCAGGTCTGAAATATCCTAAAAGTACTTCTTCGAGATGCCAGCCAACTCATCGCTGAAACGAGTCAAAGCAGACACACCAAGGCAAGCACCACTCCAGGAACATCTCCTCATCAGACCATATACCCTTGTAATTTAGTCTCAATATTGCGCGGATTTTCACCTTCTGCAATTGAAACAATGCCTTCAATAACCATTTCCTGATACTGGCTGCGCTGATGAATAATGCTCTTCAACTTATTGGCCATCGGTAAAAAAAACAGGTTAGCCAAACCCACACCATAAATCGTTGCGACAAAAGCGACGGCAATACCACCACCGAGTTTGCTTGGGTCAGCAAGGTTATTCATGACATGAATCAAACCCATGACAGCACCGATAATGCCCACTGTCGGACAATAGCCTCCAAGACCTTCATAAACCTTGGCTGCCTGTGTCGCTTCATATTCCTGTGTCCCGACCTCAACCTCAAGAATACCTCGAATAACATCAGGTTCACTTCCATCAACAAGCAATTGCAACCCTTTCTTGGCAAAGACATCCTCTTCACTGTCGGCAATTGATTCAAGCCCCAACAAACCCTCTTTTCGTGCCGTATTACTCCAGGCGGAAATTTTCTCAATGGCCTCTGCGGCAGGAATCTTTGGTGGCAAAAACACCCACAAGGACATTTTCAGTGAACCCATAAACGTTCGCATCGGCACCTGCAACATGATCGCTCCGACAGTACCACCGAAGACAATGATAAATGCTGTCAGCTGCATCAAGGAACTTAGGTGACCACCTTCAAGGTAATTGCCACCAAGAATGGCACCAAAAGCAACAATGACACCAAGTACACTCAGGATATCCATGCATGACCCTTCATAGAAAATTTATCAGCTAATTCACTGAGAGAATAAACACCATCGGACAAGCCCGCTTCGGCAACCGCATGGGGCATACCAAAAATAACCGAGGAATCCTTGTCCTGTGACCAAACTCGCCCGCCCTTTTCTTTGATATTGCGGGCCCCCTGACATCCATCGGCGCCCATCCCTGTAAGGATAATAGCCATTACCGGGCGTTTGAGATTAACCGCTAAAGAATTCAGGGTTGTATCGGCAGAAGGGCGGTAAATATCCTTTTCGGTCGCAGGACAAATGCGGGCATAGAGAGTGCCCGCATTTTCTTCGACATGCATCTGCTGTCCACCGGGAGCAAGATAAGCACAGCCAGGTAACAGATGCTCATCCTGACCGACATGATGAACCTCAATTTTACTCAGACGATCCAGACGCTCTGCAAAAGACTCTGTAAAACCTGCCGGCATGTGTTGAATAATTAAAACCGGCACAGGAAAATCACGAGGAAATGCGGGCAATAACCTTTGCAGTGCCGACGGGCCTCCTGTCGAAGCAACAATCGCCAGCGCCTGAAAGTGTTGGCTGTCAAAATGGCGAACACCGCCTACAGATATTGGCTGCGGCGACATTGAAACGGCCGTTGTCAATTCTGACATGGCCTTTCCTGATATCTGTACGTGACAGAAAATATCATTTATCTTTTCACAAAGATGCTTGGAAAAATATTTTCCTGGCAAGATATCTTTCTTGTGGATAAAGTCTACCGCCCCGGCTGTCAGTGCATCTAATGTTGCGGGAGCACCTTGCCCGGTTTCCATCGACATCATGAGTATTTTTGTTGGCCAGAGAGCCATAATCTGGCGCACAGCCTCAACACCGCCCATCACCGGCATCTCAACATCCATGGTGACCACATCAGGCTTCAGCAACTGTGTCATCTCGACAGCCTGACGGCCATTTTGAGCTTCACCGACAAGCTCAATGTCAGAGCAGCCGGCAATACTGTCGCGAAGAATTCGGCGAAAAAATGAAGAATCATCAACAATGAGGAGTTTGATAGTCATTGGTTTAGGCGCTAATTCACCGCGTAGCGGTCGACAAGACCAGGAACATCAAGAATCAAAGAGACGCGGCCATTACCTGTAATGGTTGCGCCGGCAAGCCCGGACAAACCCTGTAACAGGGAGCCGAGAGGTTTGATAACAACATCTTCCTGCCCAAACAGCTCATCAACAACTAGTCCAACACGCTTCGCACCAATATTGATAACGACAACCTGCCCTTCCTTTTTTCCATCCTCACGGCACTGTCCGGGACCTTTCACCCACTCTCGTAACTGTAAAATGGGCAGGGATTTCTTCCTTGCCAGCATGACTTCCTGGCCATCAACATAATTACTCTCGGTGCGATTGATAATTTCGACAATACTGCCCAAGGGAAGGGCAAACACCTGATCAGCCAAACCCACCATCAATGTTGGCATGATGGCCATCGTCAATGGCAAACAGACTGTAATTTTGGTGCCAACTTCTTTTTCCGACTGAATATTGATCGTACCATTCAGATCGCTTATGCGCGTCCTGACGACATCCATACCCACACCACGCCCGGAGATATCGGAAACCTCGTCACAGGTTGAAAAACCTGGCTCAAAAATCAGGTGAAAGCATTCACGTTCGCTCAGGCGGGCCGCAGCCTCAGCATCCATTAAACCGCGCTTAACAGCCGTCTCACGCAGTCGGTCAGCATCCATACCACCACCATCATCTTCGATAATGATTTCAATATGGTCACCTTCCTGCGAAGCGGATAAACGCAAAGTGCCTGTCCTTGGTTTACCCAGACTTTCCCGCTGATCACCCGCCTCAATACCGTGATCCAGGCCATTGCGAACAAGGTGCACCAAAGGGTCTGACAAGGCCTCAACGAGGTTCTTATCAAGCTCGGTTTCTTCGCCACTCATCTCCAGATGGACATCCTTGCCGAGATTGCGGGCCAAATCCCGGACAACGCGCGGGAAGCGACCAAACACCTTGCGGATGGGTTGCATGCGCGTCTTCATGACTGCGGTCTGCAGGTTCGCCGTCACCAAATCAAGATGATCAACAGCACCGGCAAGGGTTTCATCATTGTACATACCACGCAGAACCAGCAGTCGATTACGTGACAAAACCAGTTCGCCAACAAGATTCATAATTTCATCGAGTCGACGGGTATCCACACGCACCGTCGGTTCAGCCATCGCTGAAGAACCACCTCCGGTACGTGCCTTTGCACGGCTGCCATTTTCCCCGGCAGGCTTTTTCTTCTCTTCGGCCGTCTTTACCTTCGCCCCTGCTTTCGCCGCCGGCTTACTCTCTTTGGTTTCTGCTGCAGGCAGAGCGGCTCCCGTTTTACCCGGTGCTGCGGCACCATGAATTTGATCGAGAAGCGCTTCAAATTCATCATCAGTAATAATATCAGCGGCCACATCCTTGGCGGCAGCTAGCGGTGCTTCGCCGGCAGCCGCAACATCTTCATCGGCAAGAACCACAAAGGGTCCAATTGTCCCCTTCTTTTCATCAATGAATTCTTTTTCCTCATCGGCAGCGGCAGGGGGAGCAAACTCTTGCGAAAATAATGTCAGCTCACCGGCATCGGCAAGTATGCCATTATCGTTTGATTGTCCAGGCGGCGGCGAAACAACTTCGTTAAGAACCTCGGCAGGGATTTCTGCCGACGGTGCATCCAGCAAGGCGGCCAGTGCACTGATCAGTTCCGGGTCGGCATCGTTGACACCAAGGTTTCCACTATTGATCTGCTCGAACATTTCCTGCAAGGCATCATAGGCACGAAGGATGACATCCATCAGCAATGCATCAGCCTTCCGCTCACCTTGACGCAAGATACCAAAGACATCTTCTGCATGGTGGCAAAGTTCGACGAGAGGACTTATTTCAAGAAATCCGGCCCCCCCCTTAATCGTATGGAAAGCCCGAAAAATCGTATTCAGCAAATCCAGGTCTTCCGGTCGCTGCTCCAGATCAACGAGCTGCTCCCCGAGTTGTTCCAGTATTTCACCTGCTTCTACGAGAAATTCCCGCAGCAGTTCCTCATCCTGCGCAAAAGACATCGTCTAGACTCCCAGACCGGATAATAGATCGTCGATCTCGTCCTGACCAGAGATGCTTGCTGTCCCCTGACAACCCGGCACGGCTGGCCCCATAATTTCTTTCTTTGTCCTCTCGGCAGTGGAGAGTGTCTTCACTTCCGGGCCATTGCCATCATTGACCAAGACCGACAAACCGTCTTCAATATCACAAACAACATCGATCACTTGCCTGAGTATTTGGCCGGTAATATCCTGAAAGGATTGAGCCATCATAATGTCATTCAATGCTTGCCGAACTTCGTTCACATTTGCCGGTAATGTGAGCATGAATTTCTGCAGGCTTTCGTCGTCAACGCTATGATTATTCTGACTCAACCAGCTATCTGTAAATTCGATAATCTGATCGCAAAGAGGAAGGCTTGCTTCAACATGGGCAAGCGTACCGTTGGCCGCCTTTTCTGTTGTTTCAATGACATAGTCAAGGCGCTGCCGGGCATCGGGAATATCACGATCAGCCAGACTGGCGATACGGGAATCAATGGCTGTTTGCGCCATCATTGATTGCAATTTTCCTGACAGGCGATTCAGCTCATTATAAAGCTCGCTACCATGCTGGTGTTCTATCTCGCTGAGCAACTCTTCAACACGGCAACCATTACCCTCTTGCAGTTCTACGACAAGCTCACGTGCCCGCTCCAGATACCAGCTCTGCATGTCTGCATCCATCATCCCCCCCTCGGCGGGTCTAAGCCGCGCCGTCTATCCTGGCAAAGATCTTGTCGATCTTTTCCTTGAGCGTCGCGGCATTAAAGGGTTTGACAATATAGCCATTGACACCGGCCTGTGCAGCCTCGATGATTTGATCTTTTTTCGCTTCAGCAGTCACCAACAACACGGGCAATGTCGCCAGATTGGCATCGGCACGGACACTTTTAAGCAAGTCGATACCTTGCATGCCGGGCATATTCCAGTCGGTAATGAGAAAGTCGATACCGCCTTTTTGCAAGATCGGCAAGGCCGTCTGGCCATCATCCGCCTCAGAAATATTGCTGAAACCCAGATCCTTCAGAAGATTCTTGATAATCCTCCGCATCGTCGCAAAATCATCAACGACGAGTATTTTCATTCCCATGTCCAAGGTCGTTCTCCTTAAAAGTCCGATTGCCACTGTGACATACGTGAACGCAGTCGTAACAAAGCCTGGCTATGTATCTGACTGACACGTGACTCACTGACACCTATCACCGCGCCAATCTCACGCAAGTTGAGATCCTCATCGTAATAGAGAGATAACACCAGGCGCTCACGCTCCGGTAACTGCCCTATCGCCTGACTGAGATGTTTCTTGAAATCATCAAATTGCACACCTTCCAGTGGTGCGTTGGCAGAACGTGCGCCCGGTACTGGAATCGCATCATCAGAGACCCCCATTTCCTCAAAGCTCATCAGCTTGCAACCGTTCGCATCCTGCAAGGTCTTGTGATATTCCTTCAAGGTAATGGACATCGCCTCTGCGACTTCATGATCACGGGCATCCCGCCCTGTTTGGTTCTCAATATCGCGAATCGTATCGGCAACTTCACGCGCTTTGCGATGGACAGAGCGTGGCGCCCAGTCACCGCGCCTGATTTCATCAAGCATGGCGCCACGGATGCGGATTCCAGCATAGGTTTCAAAGCGGGCACCCTGACTGGCATCGTAATTACGCGAGGCCTCCAGCAAACCGATCATCCCTGCCTGAATCAGGTCATCGACCTGCACGCTGGGTGGCAAACGACTCATAATGTGGTAGGCAATTCGCTTGACCAGAGGGGCGAATTCCACAACCAGATCATCCTGTCCCTTACAACCATCCTGAACTGATACGTACATTGCCACACTATCCATCGCTTCTATCCACCTTGTTTTATTAGTGCCTGCAGACTCTAGCGAAAGAGCCTCTCGACAAAAAACTCTATACAACCTCTTGCCGCCTCTGGCTGGGGCCATTGCCTAATCCGCGTACTCGCCTTGCGAAAAGCCATTGCCGCTTTACTGCGCGGATAACAATCGACCACCGGCTTTTGCCGCTGGATCGCTTTCTTTAAATAGTCGTCATGTGGAACCGCCCCCATATAATCGAGGGTGACATCAAGAAAACGGTCCGTCACTCTGAGCAACTTTCTATATAGTTCACTACCGTCCTGCACCGAACTCACCATATTTGCCAGAATCCGGAAGCGATAGATTCCGTGATCCCTGTTGAGCACCTTGATCGTCGCATAGGCATCGGTAATCGATGCCGGCTCATCACAAACCACGACGATGACCTCATGTGATGCACGCGCATAGGTCGTCATACCACTGGCGATGCCTGCCGCCGTATCAATGAGGAGAATATCCGGGTGAAAAGACAATTCGCCAAATGCCCCGATCAGGCCGACATGTTCTGCCTGGCTAAGTTCGGACATTGCCTGGATGCCTGACGATGCAGGAATGATACGAATTCCTCCCGGCCCCTCAACAATCACTTCTTCAAGACTGCGCTCTCCTCTGATTACATCGGCCAGAGTCCAGCGAGTATTGAGTCCCAGTAAAACATCGACATTGGCGAGCCCCATATCCGCATCGAGAACAAGAACCTGATTACCGGCTGTTGCCAGTGATACAGCCAGGTTGACCGAGACATTTGTCTTGCCGACCCCGCCCCTGCCCCCGCCCCCCCCCATCA
>JALWQD010000064.1 GCA_026994735.1 Gammaproteobacteria bacterium
GCCTCTTAGAAGATTAGGGGCCTATCGTCCGTGAAAAGATAGCACGCCAATCGATAAAGTATAGCACCGTTGTCAATGAGGTGTTTCTTAAACGATGAAAGGTTATGGCCAATAAAGATTCCGCCTCTGACTCAGCGTATCCTCTAATATTTGCTGGCAGCCGCTGCCGCGGCGGAGGACTTGAAGCAGCCTGTGTTGCTTTCTGCGGCTTGTTTTGTCTCTGGCGATGATTGTTGAAGGCGGGTTTTGTTGGCTTTTAAGGTTGGGGTCGGTGACATCCGGGTGTCTTGGGGTAAGATAGCGCGATGAAATTCGCATGTACTACGAAATTCGGGACATTTCCCGGTACGTTTATCACACAGGCCAGGGTGACGAATGTCTGATAAGCGCAATCTTGCTTTTGAAAACCTGCTGCGACCGCACTTGAAACATCTCTATCGGGTGGCTTATCGCTTTACCGGCAATGCGCCGGATGCGGAGGATCTGATTCAGGATCTGGTCGTTAAGGTTTACCAGCGGCCCGATGACATTGATGGCGTTGAGCGCTTGCGCCCGTGGCTGACACGGGTGATGTACCGGATGTTTATTGATAACCGCCGTCGCTATTCGCGTTCGCCGATCCATCTTGCCGTTGATAATCACCCGCACGGTGATGATGAGGGGGGGGCGTTACATGATTCGCTGCCGTCCGCTGATCCGAGCCCGGATGAAGAGCTTGAAGAGAATTTCAAGTCGCGCGCTTTGCGTGCGGCTATGGAACGCTTGAGTGATGACCATCGTGTTGTCATCATGCTACATGATGTTGAGGGTTATACCCTCGAAGAGATTGCCAAGGTGCTGGAGTGTCCGATCGGCACGTTGAAGTCCCGTATCCATCGCGCTCGCGCCCGTTTGCGTGGCTTGCTGGAAGGTACGGCGGCAGAGAGATGATCGCGATTGGCGAGCGAAGGGGGGGAACCCTTTTTTCGCGGCCATCGTGTAGGTAGCGAGGTTAAATATGATGATAAACTGTAAATATACGCTACAACTGCTTGATGATTATATAGACGGTACGCTCGATGAAGCGGATCGGCGCGCTTTGGCGCAGCATCTGGGTAGTTGCCAATCTTGCCATGATGAGCTCGATGCAGAGCAGTCCTTGCGTCGTGCGCTGCATGACCTGCCTGTTCCGGAGCCCGGCGCGGATTTTTTTGAAAATGTTCTCGCTCATGCGGCGGGGCAGGCAGAGCAGCACCGTCAACGCCGACGCAGTGTTTTTATGGGCGGCGCTATCGCTGCCAGTCTGACGTTGGCATTGACCGCCCAGTTGATACTGCCTGGTTTGCAAAACCAGCCCGCAGTGGCGACGGCAAGTGAACCCGCAATGGCCCAAAATGAGGCCATTCCCGGCGTCAGGATTGCTCTTGGACAGGTTCATAAGGTTGGTTTGGCGATCAAGGCGGCTATGAATATCGAACAGGCAACCTTTGTTATCTCATTGCCGCAAGGTGTCGAACTGTCCGGTTTCCCCGGTCAGCGGGTTGTCCGTTGGCAAGGGCGCTTGAAGGCAGGGAAAAACTTGCTGGAATTGCCGGTGATTGTCAATGAAGGGCAGGGTGGTGTGCTGGAGGCGCGTATCGAACATGGTCAAAAGCGTTCGGTTTACCGCGTCAAAATGGCTGTTTCTGATCCCTCCCGGCTGGCTATTTAAGCCTTTATGATGTTGTTGTGCAGAAATAATGCGTGTCTTTTGACGCGTCATCTAGATGAAAAATGTGAATGGAAGGAATCGCTATGAAAAACGTATCCAAATGTTGTCTCACGAGTGTTGCCATTGCTGTTCTGGGCATGACGAGTACTGCCCAGGCCATCGATTTTGATGACCTCGATATCACTATTCAAGTGATTGATAATGATGAACGCGGTGCCCGTGACATCATTAACCGTATTGAATTACCACGCCCGGCGATGGTTGAGGCCCGTGAAATGCAGGCTCGGAATGAGTCTGCTGAGCCGTCATCAGACGCGGGCAGTCGTCGTGAGCGTATGCAGGAAGGCCTTTCTGCCCGTGAGGATGTGGGTCAAGACGACG
>JALWQD010000065.1 GCA_026994735.1 Gammaproteobacteria bacterium
GCCACCTGCCTCACCCTGAATGCACTCGATTTGCCTGCTCGCTATCCCGAAGCCATTTTCGACCGTATCTTGCTGGATGTACCGTGCAGTGCCAGTGGCGTGATTCGTCGTCACCCGGACATCAAGAAATTGCGGCGTGCCGAGGATATTGAATCGTTGGTCAGCCTGCAGGCCGATATTCTCGATGCAGCGTGGGCAGTGCTCAAGCCCGGTGGTCGTTTGTTATATGTTACCTGTTCGGTTTTTCGGCAGGAGAATGAACAACAGATCAGAGCCTTTCAGTCACGCTATCAGGATGTCCAGATACTTGCCATGCCAATCGGTCAGACGCTTGAGTGGGGGGTGGCTTGTCAACCGGGCCGGCAGTTATTGCCGGGCATGGATGAAAGTGACGGATTTTATTTCTGTTTACTGGAGAAAAACGAATCAGCCGCAGTGTAAACCGCGTCCGATTGGCGTAAACTTCGCCTCAGTTGAATTCGGCTGGAGAGTGTTTCAGAACACCGAACAATGCGATGAATATTTTAATTCTGGGTGCCGGTCAGGTAGGCAGCAGCGCAGCGGAGAACCTGTCTTCCGAAGCCAATGATATTACGCTGGTCGATAACAATGCCGGTATTCTGCAAGAGTTGCGTGACCGACTGGATATACAGACCGTTACCGGCCATGGTTCGCATCCTGACGTGCTGAAAAAAGCCGGTATTGCCGATGCCGACATGCTGATTGCAGTGACCAACAGTGATGAAACCAATATGGTTGCCTGTCAGATTGCCCACAGTATGTTCCACACGCCAACCAAGATTGCCAGGGTGCGTTCGCCGGAATACCTGAAATATCACAACCTGTTTGATGAATCGACTTTCCCGGTTGATGTGCTGATCAGCCCCGAGCAACTGGTTTCCAATCATATTCAGCGGCTTATCGAATTTCCCGGTGCCTTGCAGGTGCTGGATTTTGCCAACGGGCAGGCGCAGCTGGTCGGGGTTCGGGCGTACTATGGCGGCCCACTGGTCGGTCACGAAATATCAACCTTGCGCAAGCACATGCCCGGTGTCGATATTCGCGTGGCGGCGATTTTTCGTCGCGGCAAGGGATTTATCCCGAAAGGATATCAAGTCATTGAGGCGGATGATGAGGTCTTCTTCATCGCGGCACGCAAGGATATATTGAAAGCGATGTCCGAATTGCGCAAGCTCGAGAAACCGTTTCGCCGTATCATGCTGGCGGGGGGCGGTAATATCGGACGTCGGCTGGCCGAATCTCTCGGCAAGAAATATCAGGTAAAGATTCTTGAACACAGTGAACAGCGTGCACGAGAGCTGGCGCGGGAACTGGATACGGCCATCGTGCTGAAAGGCGATGCGGCTGACGAAAACCTGCTGCTGGATGAGAATATCGATCAAATGGATGTGTTCTGCGCACTGACCAACGATGATGAAGCCAATATCCTGTCTTCCATGCTGGTAAAAAAACTGGGTACGCGCAAGGTAATGTCGATCATCAATCGTCACTCCTACGTAGACCTGATTGAGAGCCATGGTTCAATAGATGTTGCTATTTCACCACAGCAAATTACCTTGAGCGGTTTGCTGGCGCACGTGCGGCGCGGTGATGTGGTGGCCGTACATTCACTGCGCAGAGGTGCTGCCGAGGCGATTGAAGCCATCGCGCATGGCGACAGGCATACCTCTCGGGTGGTTGGGCGTGCGATAGGAGAGGTCAAATTGCCGGAGGGTGCGACTATTGGCGCCATCATTCGGGGCGAGACGGTAATCATGGCGCACCATGACGTGGTGATTGAAAACGAAGATCACCTGATTTTGTTTCTGCTCGATAAACGTAATCTGCATGCCGTTGAAAAGCTGTTTCAGGTTGGCATCACTTTTCTGTAATGGAATGAAGACTGCTCGGGAAGCCTGGTATGCATAGTGCCGTTATTATTCGCATTGTTGGGCAACTGCTGATGCTGTTTAGTGTGACCCTGCTACCACCAGTGATTGTTGACCTGATCTATGACGAAGATGTCGGGCGTGCTTTTTTTATCAGTTATCTGTTTCTGTTGCTTATTGG
>JALWQD010000066.1 GCA_026994735.1 Gammaproteobacteria bacterium
CCATGATCAATCAGGGCTTGAAGCTCCCCCGGCCCGGCGGTCACCAGACCGCGACGATTGGCACTACGCGCCCGCGCCAGATAACCCCGGCAACGATCAAGGGCCCCCTGCTTTTGCGCTGCCTTAGCGGCCAGCAGATAATGCATAAAGGTATCTTTTTGTTCCCGCGCCGAGGCCGTTAACAAGGATTCGGCTTCACGCCAACGGTATGAAGAAAGCAATATATAGCCACGTGACAGTTGCCGCAGAGCCTGGCGATCACGGCGCAAACGACGCCGATGAGAAACCCAGCGCGGTAATCGACGAGAGGCGCCAAGAAAACGAAACAGCCAGTAAAAGGCAATGAATGCGAGTGCCATACCCATTGCAAATACAGTAAAGCTTGCCTCAATGGTCCAACCCTGGAGCGTGATCATGACATAACCCGGATCATCACGAACCGCCAAAGCCAGCCCAACGGCAGCCAGCAGGACTAACAGCCCAATAAATAGCGCCTTCATGACCATACCCTCATTGCTAATACAGGTGAAATGTCCCAACCAAGACGGCTGATCTGTATCTGATGAACAGCCTCGATCACTGGCCCAAGATCCGGCACGGGCGGCCAAATCTTTTCTTCAACAAGTGAGCCGATAGCCTTGATTGCAGCAACAACAGCGACATCACTGCTATCAAAATAATCCTTCAACCAAGTCATACTGGCCGTCAGACTGGCATGGTAAGTCGCCTCATCACCACGCAATAATGCCAGCTCGGCAGTCGCCAGTTTCAAACGTACATTTTCAACAAGAAAGTGTTGTTGCTCAGGTGCCCGCAGAGGCGCATCTGCCGCTCCCTGGCGGCGGATCGTAACGAGTGTCCGCAGCGACTGCCAGACATCGGACAGAACCGTCTTGGCCGATTCAAGGCTATCCGCATTGGCAATCTCCAGTTTCGCCGCCACGGTTGATAGTCTCGGCTCCGTTCCTGGCTGTGGCAAAGCGGCAATCTGACTCTGCAAGGAATCCAGTTTCGCAACCAGGCCAGCGACATCAACGACAATCATTGGCTGCAGACTTGCCGCAGCCGCAGTGATCAGCTGCCGTGCGTTATCTGCGCCTGCAACCCCCTGTAATGCTTGTTCTGTCGCTGTCAGAGCCTGCACAGCGGTATCGGCATCATGTCGCAAGGTGAGTGCTTCATCAGCAATGCGCAGTAAAAAGCCTGCTTCGCTGACTGCCATCCGCCCCTTGGCCTGATTGCGCTCACTGCGCAAAGTTTCCAGCCCATGACTCAAGGCTTGTTGTCCTGCCTTCAGTTCATCGATCGCTGTCGTCAGTGATGCCAAGGCCTGGGTATGTTCAACGTGCCCGGATTGCACCTTCGCCTCAAGCTCGGCAAGTCGTTGATCAATCATTGTGACTTTTTCTGCCGTAAGCGCTTGCCCGGATGATTCAAGCTGACGCTTGATCGCGCTCAAAGTATTTTCAACTGCGGCCATTTTCGCCGTCAAATCAGCCGGCAGATGTCCTTCAATCCCGGCAATACGCAATGCAAGCGTTTTCTGTCGATCGACCAGTTTGGCGGCTGCAATACGATTTTGTTCGGCCTGATCCAGGCGCGCCATCATATGACGATGCTGTTCACCCGTTTCTTGCCAAAAGAGATAACCACATACCGCCAAGGCAAGCACCAGCAACAGCGACAGCACAGCAATACCCGAACCGCTCCCTGACGGTTTTTCTGCCACACTCTTGTCTTCAGCTGCCGTCACGACCGCGGTCTCAACCGAGTCTTTTTCTGCCTCAGGCACGTCCTTGTTTTCCGTGTTCTTGGAATTATTGGATGCAACGATGGGCCCCTTGCCCGTCGGTTGATCTTTATTGCTCACGGTACTCCCCCCCTCTTACACTGATATATTCGGCCGAATATTTCCTGAGTGCCGCGACAAACCCCGGCACCCCTGTCCCATCGGTCAGCTGCAAACGATGAAACCCCAGATGGCGAGCAAGTGCCCCGGCTCTTGCTCCCATGACAAGCAAATAACGCTGACGCAACCATGCCTCACAGCCACCTTCCTGCGCCGCGCTATGGAGAAACTCCAACACGGCATTACTTGTCACAGTGACGACGTCGAGCGCGTCTTCTGCTGCCAAATGTGACAATCCGCCGACCAGACCCGGAGCAGGCCGACGCCGGTAAACCTGACAGTATTCTACCGCAACCGCGCGTGCCCGCAATGACTGTGCCAGCAGGTCACGGCCGCCAACACCACGAAAAATGATGACACGTTGCCCCGCCGACAGTTGCCGTAATGCCGGCAGCGCCAACAACGCTTCACTATTACCGGCCCCGTGCGGAAAGATATCAGCGCGTAAACCGGCACGTTGCAAGGCCTTTGCCGTCTGCCTGCCGACAGCAGCCACAGACAACCCTGACGGCCAATCAGTATACGCACGACGCACCTGCTGGAGTCCTTCAACAACCGCATTGGGACTAATGAAAATAGCCAGGTCTGCACCACTAAGTCCAGCCAGGACATCACTCTCGGCAGCCACCGTCTCGATAATCATTGCCGGCAGTCGTACGGCTGTTCCGGCGTATGCTTCAATGCCTCGACATAACTCATCAGCCTGCGCCGCTGGCCGTGTTACCAGGACACGGATGCCGGCCAGCTCACGCCCTGTCGTCATAGACTTCCCGCAGGATGAGATCGGCACCCCGGGAAAGCAACTCCTCAGCCAGTGCGACCCCCATCGCCTCAGCTTCATCACGACGGCCAAAACGCTCACCGGCAATAATCGTTTCGCCATCCGGCCGGCCGACCAGTCCACGCAAGCGCAGACCGCCATCAGTCTGCCAATCGGCAAAGCCCGCAATGGGCACCTGACAACCGCCTTCAAGACGGGCATTGAGTGCCCGTTCTGCGCGCACACGATCATGGGTATCAACATCATCGAGACCGGCAATCAAATCATTGACACGCCGATCATCCGCTCGTGTCTCGATGCCAACAGCTCCCTGTCCAATTGCCGGCAAACAGATTTCTGTCGTCAATAACTCGCGAATACGTGACGCCAATTCGAGGCGGCGCAAGCCAGCGGCAGCGAGAATAATGGCATCGTAACTCCCCTCATCGAGCTTTTGCAGGCGGGTACCGACATTGCCGCGTAATGACTCAACGCGCAAATCAGGGCGTCTACTAGCCAACTGCGCCTGGCGCCGTAAACTCGAGGTACCCAGCACGGCCCCGTGAGGCAGGGCATCGAAACTGTCAAAGTTATTTGAAACAAAGGCGTCCGCGGGTTCTTCCCGCGTCAGTATGACGGGCAAATGCAGGCCCGCAGGCAATTCCACGGGCACATCCTTCATGGAATGCACAGCCAAATCAGCGCGCCCATCCAGCAGCGCCTGTTCCAGCTCTTTGACAAACAGACCTTTACCGCCCACTTTCGCCAGTGGCGCATCAAGAATGCGGTCGCCCTGCGTCACCATGCGTAATAATTTGACCTCAAGTCCGGGGTGCGCCGCCTCAAGCAGCGCCCGTACATGTTCTGCCTGCCAAAGGGCAAGAGGGCTCTGGCGGGTAGCGATATGCAGGGTATTACTCATCTTGCTTCTGGCCTCAATACTAAAAAGAATATAGGAAAAGACAGACCTTCAGTCTAGCATGAACAGGCCGGCTCGCTGCAGCTCTCCCTGTCGGTGATATACTCGCCGGCCAATTCATCTCATGAACATGCGGAAGACTGACATGACTGACAAACAGACAACCATCAAACCCTGGGGCGGCCGCTTTACCGAAATGACGGATAGCCTCGTTGATGCCTTTGGCGCATCGATTCGCTTTGATCAGCGCCTTTATCGACACGACATTACCGGCTCTCTCGCCCATGCCCGCATGCTTGCACATATTGGCGTCATTAGCACAGCCGAATGCAAAGCTATTTGCGATGGTCTGCAAGCCATCCAGGTCGATATAGAAAATGACAACTTCAGCTGGCTGGTGAGTCTCGAAGATGTCCACATGAATATTGAAGCACGCCTTACCCAGCGCATCGGTGATGCCGGCAAAAAGCTCCATACCGGGCGCTCGCGTAACGACCAGGTAGCGACCGATCTACGCCTCTACCTACGCGCAGAAATCGATGCCCTGCAGCTGACTCTAGAACAAATGCAAACAGTTTTGATCGATATTGCCGAACAGGAAGCCGACACTATTATGCCTGGCTTCACACATCTTCAGGTCGCCCAGCCAATTACCTTTGGTCATCACCTGCTGGCCTGGAATGCCATGTTGCAACGTGACCGTGAACGTCTCGCCGACTGCCGCAAACGCGTTGATGTGATGCCCCTTGGCTCTGCTGCCCTGGCCGGCACCAGCTATCCCATTGACCGCCAGTTCACCGCCGATGCGCTCGGCTTCACGGCTATCAGTGAAAACTCACTTGATGCCGTCAGTGATCGCGATTTCGTTATTGAATTTATCGCGGCAGCAACGTTGATCATGACGCATTTGTCACGCTTCTCGGAAGAAATCATCCTTTGGTCATCGAGCCAGTTTTCATTCGTTGAACTCTCCGACAGCTACTGCACCGGTTCCTCCATCATGCCGCAAAAAAAGAACCCCGATGTACCGGAACTGGTGCGCGGCAAAACAGGACGCGTCAATGGCCATCTTTTAGCGATGTTGACCTTGCTCAAGGGCCAGCCTCTTGCCTATAACAAAGATAACCAGGAAGACAAGGAGCCACTCTTCGATACCGTCGATACGCTGCAGATCTGCCTGCGTGTCTTCACCGGTATGCTAGCGACGATGTCCATCAAACGGGAACCGATGAAAATTGCTGCCGCCAGCGGTTTTTCCACCGCCACCGACCTCGCCGACTACCTCGTTCGCAAAGGCGTGCCCTTTCGTGACGCTCATGAAGTTGTGGGTCTGGCTGTCCGTCATTGCATTGACAATGACATCGAACTGGCAGCAATGAAACTTGATGACCTGCAGGCACTGTCTGGCCATATTGATAACGATGTCTATACAGTCCTGACTCTGGAAGGTTCCGTCGCCTCCAGAAATCACCTCGGCGGCACAGCGCCGGAGCAGGTCCGCATTGCCGCCAGTCGTGCGCGCGCAGCACTGTCCCTATAATGTAACCAATGGATCAGCACTCGATGGGTAAGTATCCCGGGTCGCAGTCAGGGCGCTCCGGCAGAAAACCATCCCCCGGCCTCATGATTGTGCCGCTACCCTTTCATCGGGATTGTTTTTACACATCCTGTCGCAAAAAACACCTCGCATACGTAGCTGCTGCTTCCTTTGGCCATGAGCACCCTGCACCCGCCCCGTCTTCGCATGACATGGCCGCTGCGTCGGCTCGTCACGCGCGACAAGCCTACTTCAATAACGCGACGACGCCCTAAAGCGGGCGACCCCTGCTACGCCCTTCGATCAACACCGGGGGTCTAGCCCAGACCACAACGACGGTTATCGCGGACTCCTCGCTATTCGCTCGCCATGGCCCACAGCGATCATGGGCGCGACGCTGACCGCGCATAGCAGGAACAGGACACAACACCGCCAAGGCCAAACATCTTCGTGGCCGGAACCCGGAGCCACGCCTGCACCCTCATAGCTTTCCCTGACAAGCCGCTAATAAGGTTCAGATAGGTAAAAATCGTTTTAATCAGCAACGGACACCATGAGAGATACAAAAAAGATCAAGCGCCGATTTTTGACTTTGAACCTGGAGCGACTGCGACGCACACGTGCGGCGTTGCGACCTCGTCAGCGGGAAGTACTCGATATGCTACCGCTGCTGTTTCACGCCAATCACGCATCCTTTCCGGGCTATGTCAGTCCCGAAACGCCTGTTGGCATATCGAACTATACGCCCCCGCAACAAACGCTTGATATCGCAAAAAAAGCTGTTAAAAGCTACATTTACAAAAGGAAAGCGCAGCCTCGATATGACATTCATGCCCTCTATCTAATGGGTAGCAGCGGTACCATTGCCTATTCGGAAAAAAGCGATTTCGATATTTGGCTCTGTTATGCCCCTAACCTTGAACAGGAACAGATTGCCGAGCTGGCAAGAAAATGTCAGGAGATTGAGAGCTGGGCCGCTGAGTTTTCCCTCGAAGTCCACTTTTTTCTGATGAATGCCAGTGAATTTGCCGCCGGCAAGGGCACTGCGCTATCAGGTGAAAGCAGTGGCAGCGCCCAGCATCATCTACTCCTTGATGAATTTTATCGCACAGCGCTGCTACTGGCGGGACGCTACCCTCTCTGGTGGTTCGTCCCGCCCGAAGAAGAAGTCAATTATGACCGTTACAGTCGCGATTTACTGAAACAACTGCGGGTCCATGAAAACGATGTCCTCGATTTTGGCGGCCTGCCAGAAGCACCGGCTGAAGAATTTTTTGGCGCTTCACTGTGGCAGTTATACAAAAGTATCGACTCGCCCTACAAGGCTATCCTCAAATTACTGTTGATGGAATACTATGCCGCCAGCTACCCCAAACTGGACCTACTAAGCATCGATTACAAACGTGCCGTCTATGCGGGCGAACACGACCTGGCACACCTTGACCCCTACCTGATGCTCTACCATACAACGGCCAGCTATCTCGAAGGGAAACAGGACAGTGAACGCCTGAACCTGCTGCGGCAATGTTTTTATTACAAGGTCAACGAACATCTCAGCACCCCGGATGATCCTAACCGGGATAACTGGCGGCGTGATTTGATGCGTCAAATGGTCAGTGACTGGAGCTGGACTGAAAATGAACTGGAACGACTGGATGCACGCCCTAACTGGCGCATCGACCAGGTACAGAAAGAAAGCCAACGCCTGGTTGACGCCCTTACGCGCAGCTACCAGTCTTTATCTGACTTCGCCAGGGAACAGGTGGCCTTGTCCAGCATCAGCCAGGATGATCTCAATATCCTTGGCCGCAAGCTTTACTCCGCCTTTGAGCGCAAACCGGGCAAGATTCCAATCGTCAATCGCGGTATTTCCGACGATGTTTATGAAGATCAGGTGACAATCTTTGAACAACAACTAGCCAGCGGTGGCCACCAGTGGGCTCTTTATCGTGGCATTGGTGACACGGACAAAATCACTCATACACCGCCCCTGCACCGTGCCCCGACACTGATTGAAGTACTGTGCTGGTGTCATTTGAACCAAATCGCCAACGAACACACCAACGTTTCCATCAAAGCACAAAAAAGCACGATTTCGGTCAAGGATCTGCAGTCTGTCAAACGTTGTTTGTGCCAGGCGTATCCAAGCGGCAACCTGCAACCAACAGTCACCGATGCCATGAGTAAGCCGCGTCGCATCAACCAGCATATGCTATTGGTCAATATTGGCTGGGATCTGCAGCAGCACCGCTTACGCACAGGACAAACCATCGCCAGCAGCAAGGTCGATGCGCTCAGTTATGGTGGTGTTTGCGAAAATCAGGTTCTCAGTCTTGACCACATCATCCAGTCCAGTTGGCAGGAAGTCAGCAGTCAACGCTATGAAGGTATTGAAGGCATATTTGCTGCGCTTGCAGAAACCCTGCGCTGGGCAAGACAGTCTGCCCACCCGGAGTCCTGGTTAGCACCGGAAACATTCTGCTTTTCATTGGGGCATGGTGTCTCGATAGCCCGCCGCATTCGTTTGCTGTTTACCGATATTGAGGCCGCCTTCAGACAAACAGATAATCACTGCCGTTATTTCCTCAGTATCGGCCGCCATATCTACCTTCTCTGGCTGGAAGACTCCCACTTACAGCACCAGCGCCTGGAATCCTACGATGAATTAAAACAACGGCTGAGTGAAAGCAGGCGTTTGCCTGGGCCAGTCATTTTTGACCGTTACTGTCTCACTGATGACCTGCTACCAATGATTTATCAGCAATTTAGCCTCGGCAGGGTGCAACTCTTCCATGTCATTCGCAAAGGCCGTTTGCAGATCTTCATCATCGACGAACGGGGTGCCCTGTTCACGATGCAGGTTGCCCAAAGCCTGTCGGATATCATGCTGCATCAAATCACGAATTTTCTCGCACAAAGCTTTTGCCGACCCAGTCTCGAAGAAAATGATATCAGCCGGCCATGCCAGGAAACCGCTTATTACCAGATCAGCCGTTCCCAGGGTGAAATGCACATCCAGCGCGTCCGCTTGAGTGAACTGGAAGAGCAGACACCCGCCATCGGTTTTCACGTCGAAGCAATCATCAATCGTCAAGGGCACCCTGAATTCACTCTTCGCCGCGGTCATGAAACCTTCTCTTCACGTGAACTTGGCGACAAGCTCTTCAGTGCTGTCGCCAGCGCCCTGCTGGCCGATACCCAACGCCGTGACCCTGGCCCCGGATTGCGGGTGATGGCCCTGGAATGTTCG